>JAHHQT010000052.1 GCA_020026215.1 Muribaculaceae bacterium | reverse complement strand
ACTTCAAAAGCACGTTTCACGTTCTCTTGTCCTTTCACTGCCGGGAAGTCGAAATCGAAGTGGTTGATTTGTTGCTTGAACATTTCGCGAGTGGTAATTTCCACGGGTTCAAGGTCGTGAGTGCCATTGAAGAATCCAATGACTTCCAATATGTTTTCTACTCCAAAAACTTTCAGATTGTTGACCACGGCAGCTTCCATCACGTTGGCTTTAGGGACGATAATGCCTTCCAAGCCCTCTTCGCGAGCCTTAATTGCCATCGGTAGTACGCCCTTGATAGGCAGTACAGTACCGTCGAGCGACAGTTCGCCCATCATCATGTAGCGGTTGATGTTGTCCGACTTGATTTTCTCGTCGGCTGCCAGAATTCCAATAGCCAAAGGCAAGTCATAGGATGAGCCTTCCTTCTTGATGTCGGCAGGACTCATGTTGATGACCACTTGACGGCGTGGAAAATCAATTCCGCTGACCTTTACCGCCGACAATATGCGTTGGTCGCTTTCTTTGACTGCTGTATCGGGAAGACCCACGATGCAAAATCCGAATCCCTTGTCAACGGAAACTTCAATCATAACGGAAATAGCATCGATACCCTGTACGGCAGCTCCGTTTATTTTTACTAACATTAGATAAGTTTTTTGGTGTTATATGGTATATGCCTGTCTCGTTGTTATAGCGGATAGGTCTTGTTGGTATAAATGTAGCGTTGTTCAAATTCTTCCTGTGTCATGGTGAACATCAAGATACATTGAATGATAGTGAGAATACCAACAAACAATGGAGGAATGATAAAAATCCAACCCAAGAACACCAATAGAATGTTGATAACACCCGCCGTATTCTTGCCCAAATAGAAATAGTGCGCACCGATTGAGCCAAGAAAAACAGCTAATAAGGCAGCTACGCCCCTGCTTTTTCCGCTTGGACCGTTACTGAATACATCGTTGGATGTAGTATTAGATTCAGTCTTATATCTTGGACAACCGCAGTTTGGACAACAATTGTCGATGGAGGACATAGGTTCGCCACATTCCGGACAATTGATGGTATGTTCTACAGGTGTACCGCATTTGGGACATCTTTCAGCCCTGTTAGAAATGAAATGTCCGCAATTTCTACATTGTATCAGTGACATAATATTTGATTTTGAGGTTTATATAGTTCTATAAATTATTTTACAAAATGAGAGAATACTTTATACCACCAATCCCAGCTATAGCCAACAGAAGGGTGGTAAACAAAGAATATTCTCGACTTATGACCGTCATTAAGAGTATAATATCCATTTAAAACATTATAACTATCTATAGTGACGGTTTCTCCTTTTTCCCAACTTTTTTCGGGAAGGCTATAGTACAATTTCCCTACTCCCCAAACGATAATGAGTTCGGGTTTCAAGTCATTGATGACTTCCAAAAAAGCCTCAGCTCCTTCTTCATAGTCTTCTGGAGAGCCCGACTCTCTTGCCCCATTCATTGCCACTTGAAGAAAGTTGAAAAAGGCTACAGAGTTCCATATCTTTTCACGGTCATCTGAATCAGTTTCAAAATTAACCAGAGAACGCTCAAATTTCAAGAATGTTTTCATCCATGGTTCACGTTCACAATTTGGGTCCAGATAGTCTTGAATACATTTTGTGGTGGTTAAATCTGTACAGTGTTGATTGTACTTCAGTCCACATTCATCACAACCTCCGCAGTAATGACTTTCTCCAACAATCAATATCTTTTTCTTGAATATACCTCCGTTATGATATTGATTTCCAATCCATGGTTCAAAAAATATCTTACTCATAAGATTGTTTTAGAGAGTATTGGGTTATCGTATTTCTATTTCTTCAATGCCTTTTCCACTTCGTCAAGGGAATGGCCGCGGTAGATTTGGTTACCCAACGAATCGGCAAGAATAAAGAAGTTGCCCACGCGCACATCCAAGTGTTGGATAGACTTGTCCATTGTTCCACAAAGAGCCTTGTAGTGTTCCCATTTCACGGAATCCAAGCGCGTTGCCTTATACCATTGTACCGTGTCTGGATTGGTAAACACATCTGCTATTTTCAAGTTCTCGTTATCCTTTTTCAAGGCTTTCAAGCGAGTTATCACCCCCTTGTGGGTTTTCATTTTGTCAGCTTCTTCATCCCAAAAATAGAGTAAGGTGTGTCCTTTTTTCTCCACTTCGAAATTCACCAACGAATCTTTTGTATTGCGTAGTTTCAAACCCTTCAAGGATGCTGTATTGTCCTCTTTGAAGGCGAAAGAATTGTCGTAAAGTTTCAACAGAGATTCAGGTTTAGCTTCAACATTAATTTTTTCAAGCAATTCCTTGGCTTTGGTAGAGCTGATTTTGCTGTAGTCGCAAATCAACAACAAGGTGCTGACTACGTCGTTAGGGTTCGCATTGATATAGTCCTCGATGGCTTTGTCGGTTACATCCGTATTGCCGTTTTTGAAGTCGGCATCATATTTTTTGATGAACTCGTACCAGCGTTGGTTGATGTCGTTTCCTTCAAACTTCAAGTCTCCCATTGTACCGCCAATTTCAATGTTCTCGCCGTTTTGCGCTACGAAGTGGAAAATCTGGAACATCTTGGAGTTGAACACATATACGACGGTCATTTCTTCCGAAGCACCTTTCAACTCAAATTTACCTTCCACCATAGGAATCCAAGTGGAAGAAACTCCCTCATTGTAGGCATAGACGAAACGCAAATTCTGACGACCTTTATCACTTAAATTGCCTTCTACTTTAAAGTCCTTGCTACTGCAGGAACAAAGACCTGCCATCAGGAAAATCAGAAGGCTGTAAATTATATTCTTTTGCATAATTTGAATTTTCTATTTCTACAAAAATACATTTTTACCCGAAAAAGCGCAAATACTTGTCTGATTTTATGGGGCTGAGGTTTCAGGTGTTTTTGTCAACGGGTTTCATTTATTCGCCGATAAGTCAGTTAAAACAAAAAAGCGATAATAAACGGATTGTATAATATTTGTCACTCGGATTATTTAATTAATTTTGCATTGCTATGCTTAGGTATGTAATTTCACTTATTTTTGTAATTTGCGTGAATTTCATTTCATTTGCGCAAATCATCGGAAACGACACAAATACAGAATTTGATGCCGACAGCCTTCGCCGTGCACTCGATAACGGCCCTTATTTCACACTTTACAAGGATAACTATTTCATTGTCGGTACATCCATCGGTCCGAAGATTACGAAATACAATTCCGATGTGAAATTTCAGGTCAGCATTGCCCAACGATTGACTAAAAGTACACTTCCGTTCAATACCTATCTCTATTTGTTCTACTCTCAGAAATGTATGTGGAACGTGTTTGAGAAATCCATGCCGATGCACGACTTCAACTTCAATCCCGGTATCGGTTTGGCGAAACACCTGTTTGTAAAAAACAAGTATATCGGTAAGATTACGTTTATGATTGAGCATGAATCCAATGGTCGTGACGGTTTGGCATCACGCAGCTGGAACAAGATATCATTGGCGGGTAACGTATTTATCGATCCAAACTTCATGGTACATGCCAAGTTCTGGATTCCAATTGTTGACGGACAGAACAATAAGGATATTTTGGATTATTCCGGAATTTATCAAATGGGACTGGCATTGACCTCAAAGAACAAGCGTTTTGGTTTCTCACTGACTTTGGTAAAACGTCGCGGATGGAACTTGAACTACAACTCCATTTGGGAAATCAACTATCGTATCTTCAAAAAGGATAACCAATTCCTTTTCCTTCAATACTATAACGGTTACGGAGAATGTCTGTTAGACTACAACCAATTCCATTCACGTTTGCGTATGGGGTTGGTCATCAAGCCGAAGTTCTTTAGTGAATATTAGAGCGAACCTTGCTCTATTCTGACACAGATACGTTCAATCATTGCATCCTTATCGTCCTTTTTCGGGTCCCAATTGGCTTTCAGACTGACACCGAATATCTTGCCGAATGCCTGCCAGAATCCCGCACGGAAATTTCCGAGAAAAGCCTTGATAATGTCGTAGGTCGGCTGGTTGGTTTCTCGGTAAATCAACTTGACAAGCACTTTTGCCTGACGGCGAGAAAATCGTTTCAGCTCAGGCTTGTATTCATTGAACACATCTTTTTCCATTGCTTTAAGGTGTTTCTCGCGCGCTTCTTTCGTGGGAAGTGTTTCTATATATTCGTAGGTCTCAATGAGCGTAGCGGCGATTAATTTGGCGTATGGCAGTGCTTTCTTCACATCTCTCACGGTGCGCCAATAGAATTGTTCCTGACGGTTGTTTTTGAATTTCTCCGCAGGGAAAACAGTAATTTGTTTCATGACCAGCATCAGCGAACTGTCGCTTTCCTCGGTCTTGAAATAATAGTGTCCTTTGTAAACGCGGTGAACGATAGGCGGAAGTTCATCCCACAATTCGTCCAAGCTGTCAGCATAGCCTGGAAGAGCTCCCAAAAGGAGGAAAAGAAGGATGCAGATTTGTTTCATTTCGCCTATATTTTTAGCAAATTTATTTAATTTCTATGGATGGGTGAAGCATTTACAGGGCAAAAGTGGGAGATATTCATATTTTTTAACTAGCTATGATTCAATTTTTTTGCCGAAAACGTGAACTTTTAAATGTGAATAAAAGTGTTTTTGACTAAATATTTTTATTGTCCGTTTTCGAAAAATTCTATACTTTTGCGCAAATATTTACAACTATATTTACTAAAGAAAAAAATAAAGAATCTATTAAAACAAGAGGTCTTAATGGATAGACAATCACAAGAAAAATTGTCAGAAGTAGGAGAATTTATTTCCGAATATTCTTCCCACATGATAGGATGCGGTGTTCACACGTCACGCGTCATTCGAAGCGCAAAACGCATTGCAGACACCTTCGGCTATGTTGTCAATATCAATGTGTATCAGAAAACCATCATTCTGACAGTGCTCAATCCCATCAGTCACGAACATTATAGCGAAGTCAAGGACATTCCCAATTTGCCCATTAGTTTCGAACACAATTCACGTTTGAGTGCCTTAAGCTGGGAAACTTACGACAAACATTTGGACTTATCCACTCTGCGTGAACGGTACAAGCAAATCATTTCCGCACCCTCAGTGCATTCTTTCTTTGTACTGATATTGGTGGGTATTGCCAATGCCTCGTTTTGCCAGCTCTTTGGCGGAGATGCCCTCTCCATGGGTATAGTGTTTTCCGCCACCATCACAGGCTTGTTCTTGAAACAGCAGATGACCGCTGCCGGTATCAACCACTACATCGTATTTATCGTTTCCGCTTTTGTGGCATCGCTTTGTGCGTCCACCGCATTGATTTTCGACACCACTTCCGAAATTGCCTTGGCAACCAGTGTGCTTTATCTTGTGCCGGGCGTACCATTGATTAATGGAGTTATTGATGTGGTGGAAGGATATGTACTCACGGGTTTTGCCCGACTTGTCAAGGCTTCCCTGTTGATAGTGTGTATCGCCACAGGACTTTCGTTTACATTGTTGTTGGTAAAAGATAATTTGTTATGATGGTTTTTAATATACTTACAGACGGCTTTTTCGCAGCGTTGGCTGCTATTGGATTCGGTGCGATTTCCGATCCCCCATTGAAAGCCTTTCGCTTTATCGCGCTATTGGCAGCTGTAGGTCACGCCTGCCGTTATTGCCTGATGAACTTTTTGGATTTTGACATTTCTTCGGGCTCATTGGTTGGTGCTGCCATCATCGGTTTTGGCAGTTTGTGGCTGGGCAAGAGAGTCCGTACACCGATGACTGTGCTTTACATTCCTGCCTTGTTGCCGATGATTCCCGGTAAGTTCGCCTACAATATGGTCTTCTCGCAAATCATGTACTTGCAGTCGCTCGATATTCCAGCACAAAGAGCTATATATATGGAAATGTTCTTCTCCAACACCATGGTGACTTGTACCGTAGTCTTTATGCTTGCCGTGGGGGCAACCCTTCCGATGTTCATTTTCCCTAAAAGGGCATATTCGCTAACTCGACAGAAACTATAAAAACAACGATAATAAATTAATGGAAACTTTTTGGAAAACGATAGCCGAATACAATTCACAGACTTGGGGCTATCAGCTAATTCTGATTTTGACAGGAATCTTTTTGACCATCAGTCTGCTCCGTGAGCCGAAGCGTTGGAACGTGATGGCAATGAAAATCTTCTTCATCGTACTTTATTTGTGGATAGCTATCGTCTATTTCTATATCTGCTGTGCCGAACGGAGCTACAATATCGTCATGTCGATATTTTGGGTGGTGCTGAGTGTGGCGTGGCTATGGGATTTGATTACAGGCTACACCACGTTTGAATACAATAAGAAACACGTGAAACTGGCGGCTTTGCTGATTATCATGCCCCTGCTCTATCCTGTGGCATCATTGTATCGCGGATTGTCCTTCCCTGTAACCACAACGCCTGTCATGCCTTGCTCGGTAGTGGTGTTTACCATCGGTATCCTGCTGCTGTTCTCCAGAAAGGTCAATCTGTTCATTGTCCTGCTGCTTTGTCACTGGTCGTTGATAGGACTTTCCAAAACATTCTTCTTCAACATTCCTGAAGATTATATGCTGGCATTTGCCTCTGTGCCTGCCATCTATCTGTTCTTCAAGGAATACTATTTCCGTCATGTGAACAAGGAATCCAAGCCCAACATCAAGTATCTGAAATGGCTGTTGATATTGCTCTGTATCGCCATTTGTCTGATATTGATGGGAACGATGTTTGTCGAATTGTTGGTCGATAAATAAAAATAACAACCGCCCGGTCTGATGCAGATCGGGCGGCTTTGTCTTTAGTCCCAAAGAATGTGGACTTCAGTTTTCTCCACCTCTTTTGAGCCACATTTCGGACATTGTTTTTCAGATTGTTTCACAGGCTTTTTTCCTTCGAAACCCACGCCTTCCAATACAGGCCAAGTGTGGCCGCATTTCTTACATTTCATCGTTTTACCATTTCCCATAGATGTTGTGTTTTAGGTTTTTACCATAGCAATATACATAAAAAACTGCAAAAAACAAAGGGATGCAACCCTAAAAATAGTTGCATCCCTTTCCTTGCTTCAACCTATATAATTCTATTATCTGTTATTCTGGATTTGCTGATATTTACGATAGGCGGACATTGTTGTATAGTTGCGGTTGTTTGAATGTCTTTTCATTCTGTTCTTGCAACGTTTTTCCACTGTGTAAATCCTTTGAATCTGTTTCGGTGACAAAAACTTACGGTATTCCTTGTAATACTTTTCGCGGATGTCCAAAATCTTTCTACTTTGTGCAAAACGAGCTTTGATGCGGGCTTCCACTTCAGCATCGGTCGGCAGTTTTTTGCCTACACGCTTGTAGGTCGCATTTTTCTCGCCTTTTGGACCGGGACAGTCTGTGCCGTCGCAGTTTTCTCTACCGCAATAAGGACATTTGATGTTGTCCAATTTAGGATTGTAGGTAGATTGTAATTCTTGCAGATATTGGTTGTAAACCGTGCGGAATCGTTCTGTTGTGGCATCATCAAGTGCCAGTTCGCGGATAATCATGTCGCATTGAGCTTCCTGAAAATCGTGGTTACATTCTCTTGGAGCGCAGTTGTTTGCATGACGGCCGTTGTGATGGTGCTGTGCGGCTACCACTTGAGTCCCTGCCAATAGAAGCAGCATTGTAAGTAAAAATGATTTTGTCTTCATACCTTAGTTTTTTATGATAATTCTTTGATGTAGTCTGATTTAGTCTGTATTCCTAAGTGACTATCTGCAGTGTCTGCCATGACCGCCGTGTCCTCTACCGTGGTGATAGCTTCTGTTGTGATGGTAGCTGGTGTCACAGTTGTTGTAGTGGAGGCGTGAGTTTACGTTGCAGTTGTTGTTCAGTCTTTTTACGTTAGGATTACAGCATGCTTCCTTGCAGTTTTCTGCGCAGTTGCCCGGTTTGCAGTCAGTAGTTTTGCAGATTGTAGCGCAGTCGTTGCAGTTAGTAGTGCAAGCATTGCCTTTTTCCTTGTTGTATTCAGCTACGGCGTTTTTGAATTTTTTAGCGTCTTTTTCGTTCAAAGACATTTTCTTTACAATATAGTTGTATTGTTCGTCTGTCATGCTTGTTGAGCAGTGGTTCGGACGACAATGATTTTGTGCGTTAACTAATTGTGAACCGGCTAATAGAAGTAATAGTGTAAATAAAATTGTTTTTGCTTTCATAAATTGCAAAGTTTAATAATTTGTTAATAAATAAATATATCGCTTTCGTTAATTTGCATCCATAGGTCCATTTCCTTATTGGACATATTTCTGATGGAATTGTCCATGTTGTCGGTCTTGACAATTATCTTTTCCGACAACGGCTTGACGGAAGTTTGTTGGTCTCTTGGGATAAACATCATAAATCCAAACATGGCAGCAACACTGATTGTGCTGATGGTCAATATCCTTAAGTTAAGTTTTCTACGTTTTTCCTTACGTATCTTCGACATAACTTTGTCTTGCATATTGCCATAGAAATCATCAGGAACGATGAATGGAGTGGCTTTGCCTATTTTATCAAAATCAAAATCTTTGTCTGACATAACTTTAGTTGTTTAGTATATATGACTTTATCTTGTCCTTGGCATAGTGATAATTCACTTTCAACGAATCTACAGAAATTCCGGTAATTCCGTTGATTTCTTCGTAGGTCAACTCGTCGTAGTATCTCAGGTTGAATACGATTCGTTGTTTGTCGGGTAATTCCAGAATTGCCTTCTGGAACTTTATTTTCAATTCGTCTTCATAATTCACGTAATCTGACGACATCAGCTTGTCCAACAGCAGTTCGTTGCTCTCACCATCATTTGCCTTGATTCGTTTCTTTTCCTTCTCTATGAGCCTTAAACTCTCGTTGGTGGCAATCTTGTAAATCCATGTATGCAGAGAACTTTCCTTTTTGAAGTGAGGCAGGTAGCGGTAAATGTTGATGAATACCTCCTGCATCACATCTTCTGCATCCTGGTGCGAGATTACCATTCGTCGGATATGATTGTAGATGATGCATTGATATGTATCCATAATCATCTTGATACCCTTCTCCGGATTCGATGCAAATGTGTTAAGTATTTGTTCTTCTGTATACAATTTTTTGTGATTGTTTATTGGGTTAGAAAGGAATTGGGTGCAAAGGTTAAAATTGAAAGGCGTTTTTTTCAAATTATTTTCTATCCATGTTCTCTGCAAATTTATAATAATTTGTTTATTAGCGGTTTATATGATAAAAATAATTATAAAAAATTCACGTTGATAAAATAAATTTACCAACGTGAATCCCTATTTTTTGTATGTATTTGTCGTTTATGACAAGCCTTCGATTTCGCCATTGACGATGTCGATGTTCAGTGCGGCAGGATTTTTAGGCAATCCCGGCATACGCATAATTTCACCGGCAATGATGACCAGCATTTCAGCACCGGCATTGATTACAATGTCGCGTACGTTGAATTCGAAACCTTCAGCCACACCATATTGTTTGGCATCGGTTGAGAATGAATATTGAGTCTTGGCGATGCAGACAGGGAATTTGTCATAGCCAAGTTCTTTAATCAAGTCGAGTTTGTTGCATGCTGCGCGGCTGAATTTTACTTGTTTTGCACCGTAAAGTCCGCAAGCCACCTTCTCTACCTTTTCTTCTACAGAATCGTTCTCGTCGTAAGCAAAGTGCATTTCCTTTGAAGGATTTTTTTCGATGGTTTCTACCACCAAATTAGCCAATTCAACAGCTCCCTTACCGCCTTCTACGAAAGCGTTGTTGACTGCGAATCCCACGCCCATTTCGTTGCAGTGTTGGCGAACGAATTCAATTTCGTCTTCCGTATCGTTGGCGTAGCGGTTGAAGGCTACCACGATAGTTTGTCCGAATGACTGCAAGTTGCGGATGTGTTTGTCCAAGTTCTTCACACCTTCCTTCAAGCCTTCCAAGTTTGGTTCCTTGATGGCTTCTACAGGAACACCGCCGTGCATCTTCAAGCCCTGTGCAGTGGCTACGATGACGGTCAATTTAGGAGTAAGACCTGATTTGCGGCATTTGATGTCGTAGAATTTTTCAGCACCAAGGTCAGCACCGAATCCGGCTTCTGTGATTACATAGTCGCCGTAGGTCATGGCCAATTTGGTTGCCAATATAGAGTTGCATCCGTGAGCGATGTTGGCGAATGGACCTCCGTGTACGAATGCAGGAGTATTTTCTGTTGTTTGAACCAAGTTAGGAGAAAGAGCATCTTTCAACAATACAGTGATAGCACCTCCCACCTTCAAGTCTTTTACGCGGAAAGGCTTGTGTTCGATAGTGAATCCCAAAAGGATGTTTTCGATACGGCGACGTAAATCGTTTTCATCTTTGGCAAGACAAAGAATAGCCATAATTTCAGAGGCAGGAGTGATGTCAAAACTTGATTCGCGGGTAATACCGTTGGTTTTGCCGCCCAAACCCGTGATGACACTGCGCAATCCGCGGTCGTTGATGTCCAAGACGCGGTTCCAAAGCACTTCCTTCAACGCAAAGCCGTCGTTTTGGTGTTGGTACATGTAGTTGTCTAACAAAGCGGCAATCATGTTGTGAGCCGTTGTAATGGCGTGGAAATCTCCAGTGAAGTGAAGATTGATTTTATCCATTGGCAGAACTTGTGCATAGCCTCCGCCTGCTGCACCGCCCTTCAATCCGAAACATGGACCGAGAGAGGGTTCACGAAGTGCGCAGAAGGCTTTTTTGCCAATCTTGTTCAAACCCAAGGCAAGGCCAATGGAAACGGTAGTCTTTCCAATTCCTGCTTTTGTAGGAGTGATGGCAGTAACCAAAACCAGGTTACTCTTCTTTACCTTTTCTTCATCAATTAATTTTTCTGGGACTTTCGCGATGTAGCGACCATAATTAGAGATTTCTTCAACCGGAATGTCATAATCATGTGCAACCTTGTTGATGTCGGTTAACACAATACTACGTGCAATTTCAATATCTGACTTCATATAGGACGGTTTTAAGACCGAATTTCTACATAAAAATGCCAATTCAGCCCAATAGTTGTTAATCTTCTGCAAAGATAAAATTTCCCGACGAAATTATCGCTCGTTTTTGACAAGTTTCGTTGGCGTTTCGGGAAAAATCTTACTTTTTCATTGGTTTGGTTAGAAGTATAAAAGGGGTGGTATTCACGAGGAAAACCATCCCTTTGTATGTTGAGCTTTAAACTCCTTTTATTTCAAGTCGAAACCGATGTCTCGGCGGAAATATTTGCCTTCGAATTTCACATGTTCGATGGTGCAGAATGATTTGGCAAGTGCTTCTTCTTTTGTTGCTCCGTAAGAGCTGGCAGCGATGACTCTACCGCCTGAAGTTACCAAACCTTCTTCTGTCATTTTAGTACCTGCGTGGAATAGGATGGTTTTGGTCACATCTTCCCAGCCTGTAATCAATTTTCCTTTTGGATAGCTTTCTGGATAACCGCCTGAAACCATCATCACAGTAACTGCGTAACGTGGATCGATTTCAATGGTGCGTTCAGTCAATGTACCTGTTGAAACACCTTCGAACAAGTACATCAAGTCGGATTGTAGGCGAAGCATTACTACTTCTGTTTCAGGGTCGCCCATTCTCACGTTGTATTCGATGACTTTAGGTTCTCCTTCCACATTGATTAGTCCCAAGAAGATAAAGCCTTCATAAACCATCTTTTCTTCCTGTAGGCCTTTGATGGTCGGTTCGATGATGCGTGTACGTACCATTTCCATAAATTTGTCGTCAGCGAAAGATACAGGAGAAACAGCACCCATACCGCCAGTGTTCAAACCGGTGTCGCCTTCACCGATACGTTTGTAGTCTTTGGCGACCGGCAGCACTTTGTAGCTTTTGCCGTCGGTCATTACGAATACAGAACATTCGATGCCTGACAAGAATTCTTCGATGACCACAGTGGAAGATGCGTTGCCGAACTTGCCTGCAAGCATTTCCTTCAATGAAGCAACGGCTTCATCGTAGTCGTTGATAATCAATACGCCCTTACCTGCTGCCAAACCGTCGGCTTTCAATACGTAAGGAGCTTTCAACTGGCTCATGAATTTCAAACCTTCTTCCATGTTGGAAGCATCGACACTCATATAGTGTGCTGTAGGGATATTATGGCGGGCCATGAATCCTTTGGCGAAGTCCTTGCTGCCTTCAAGACGGGCTGCTTCTTTGGATGGGCCGATTACGGCTGTTTCTTTAAGAAGAGGGTCGTTCTTGAAATAATCGTAGATACCTTCCACCAATGGGTCTTCGTTACCGACTACCACCATGTTGATATTGTTGGCAAGAACAAAATCCTTGACAGCAGCGAAGTCAAGTGGTGAAATTGCCACGTTTTCGCCGTATTGTTCTGTACCACCGTTACCCGGTGCAATAAAAAGTTTTTCCAATTTGGCACTTTGTTTCATTTTCCATGCCAAAGCTGATTCTCTACCTCCTGAGCCGAGTAATAATACCCTGTATTGTTTCATAGACTAATATTTTTGTGGTTAATCTTCGTTTTCTGAATTTGGTTTGTCGTTTTTCTTTCTGTGACGCATCACAACTTCTTTCTTAGGCATATCGTCAAACAATGTCGGTTGACGGAAACGTACCATTTTTGCCACT
The DNA here is from genome assembly GCA_020026215.1 of Muribaculaceae bacterium. GTDB lineage: Bacteria > Bacteroidota > Bacteroidia > Bacteroidales > Muribaculaceae > Limisoma. The sequence goes on along the minus strand of JAHHQT010000052.1, from coordinate 641 downwards.
CTTTCGTCTTCGAATGGTGAATCTGATTTCTTTTCAGACTTTTTCTTGTTGTTGAAACGTTCGTTGTATGGTTTGTGATAGTATTCTTCCAAAGCGTTCTTTGATTTTTCGCGTCTCATTCCTCTGCGGTCACGTTCGAAACGGTTGTCATTTTCTTCGTTGTCTTTGCGGAACTTGCGGTCGCGGTTGAAACGACGTTCTCTGAAGTCTTCGTCATCCTTGCGGAACTTACGGCCACGGTCAAATTTGCGGTCATGGTCGCTAAATTTGTCTTCCTTGTTCTTCCATCCTTTTGGACGTTCACGGGTGAATTCTTTCTTCATTGGGCGTTCGTGCTTGATTGTACGGCCTTCCTTGCGGAATTCTGCGTATGTACCGTCGAAAATCACGTATTCACGGAATTCGCATTCCAATGCACCATTTAGGATAGGAATTTTTACAGACGGTTTCAAACCAATCTTGTCGAAGTATTCTTGTTTGTAACCGATAATCCAAGCGTGGTAGCCCTTGAATACGTTTTTCAATCGTTCTCCGATTGATTCGTAGAAGGCATCCATGTCTTCAGCCTCGATACGTTCGCCGTAAGGAGGGTTTGTGACCAAGATACCGTTTTCAGGAGCATCTTCGTATTTTTGGAAAGG
>JAHHQT010000051.1 GCA_020026215.1 Muribaculaceae bacterium | reverse complement strand
ATGTAAAAGCACCTAAAATCATTCAAACCACTGCCGGAATTTCGATATCCACCCTTATCAAACAAGAAGTGGAAAACATTGAAAGTTCACGCATTATTGCAGGTAATGTTTTGACAGGCATTCAAGAAACAGCAAACGGTTACTTGCATTTTCCATTCCGTCAAATCACAGTAATTCCAGAGAATGCAAACGAAGCTGAATTTATGGGGTGGGCCTCATTGAGCACAAAGAAATACAGTCATAGCCGTAGTTTCTTCTCTTGGCTACACAAAAAGAGAGCCTATCATTTCGATGCTAAAATCAACGGTTCAGAAAGAGCTATCATTATGGCAGGCGAATACGACGAAGTATTCCCTATGGATATCTATACCGAATTTCTGATTAAAGCCATTTTGGCCAAAGATGTTGACAAGATGGAACAATTAGGCATCTATGAAATAGCTCCGGAAGATTTCGCGTTGTGTGAATTTATTGACACATCAAAAATACAACTTCAGAAAATCGTGAGAGAGGGATTAAATTATTTAATGAGAGAATTAAACTAAAAACTTCCTATCGTGAAAAAGAATATTAAAAACCAATTAGATAAGATAAAACCTCAATTTTCTGAAGGCGGTAAGTTTGCGAAACTGCATTCAGTTTATGAAGGTTTTGAGTCTTTCCTGTTCACTCCGGACAAGACTTCTTCACAAGGAGTTCACATACACGACAGTATCGACTCTAAACGTACAATGATTATTGTGGTCATTGCTTTGATTCCAGCACTATTGTTTGGTATGTACAATATCGGTTATCAACGATATTTGACTATCGGAGAATTGGATGCTGGATTTTGGACAATGTTTCTATACGGATTCTTGGCTGTATTGCCTAAAATCATCGTCTCATACGTAGTCGGTTTGGGTATTGAATTTGCATCTGCCCAAATTCGCGGGCACGAAATCCAAGAAGGTTTCTTGGTATCAGGTCTGTTGATTCCAATGATTTGCCCAATAGAGACTCCATTATGGATGATTGCCGTTGCCACGGCATTCTCAGTTATCTTCGTGAAGGAAGTATTTGGTGGTACAGGTATGAACATCTTCAACGTAGCTTTGATGACACGTGCATTCCTATTCTTTGCCTACCCTTCCAAGATGTCAGGTGACAGTGTATTTATTCCAACCTTTTCAATCTTCGGATTAGGCGAAGGAACAGTAGTTGACAACTTCAGTGGTGCAACACCTCTTGGACAAATGGCCACCAACACTGGTAGTTCGATTAATTTCACCAATGCGATTGGCGATCCAATCACTTTATGGGACTCTTTCTTAGGACTTATTCCTGGTTCTATCGGTGAAACCTCAACACTATTCATCCTTATCGGTGGACTCATCCTATTATTTACAGGCATCGCAAGCTGGAGAATTATGATTCCAGTATTTGTCGGTGGTTTATTTATGGCATTCATTGCTAACCTATTCCCAAGCGAAACTTATGCAGGCTCTTTGATTTGCCCATTGCAACATATCTGTCTAGGCGGATTCGCATTTGCAGCTGTATTCATGGCAACAGACCCTGTTACCGCAGCACATACCAATGTCGGTAAATACATCTACGGATTCTTGGTCGGTGTGATGGCAATCCTCATCCGTGTTTACAACAGCGGTTATCCTGAAGGAGCAATGCTTGCTATACTATTGATGAACGCTTTTGCTCCATTGATAGACTATTGTGTAGTAGAAACCAACATACGTCGCAGAATGCGCCGTGCAAAACAATCATAGGTCATGAATAAACAAGGAAATACATATACATTATTCTACATGGCACTACTGATTTTAGTAGTGGGTGTAATTTTGGCATGGGTTTCATTGACACTCAAGCCTGCACAAAATGACAATATCAGCATTGACAAAATGCAACAAATATTGAAGTCTGTACACGTAACAGCGGAAAAAGAGAATACGATTGACATGTATAATCAATACATCACCGACAGTTACATTATAGATATTAATGGAGAAAAGAAAGAAGGTAAGGCTTTCGATGTCAACGTAGCCGCTGAAATCAAGAAAGCCCCTGAAGAAAGACTTCTTCCTGTCTTTGAATGCCAAATAGACAATAGCAAGAAATACATTCTGCCAATTTATGGTGCCGGATTGTGGGGACCGATTTGGGGATATGTCTCTATTGCTGACGATGGCAAAACAGTTTATGGTGCCTACTTCTCTCACCAAGGTGAAACCCCGGGCTTGGGTGCTGAAATTGCCACAGACCATTTCTCCAAGCAATTTGACGGAAAAGAATTAATTAAAGATGGTGAATTCAAATCTATCTCTGTTCTAAAACAAGGTCAAAAACCCACAAACGGAGAAGACTACGTTGATGCCATCTCAGGAGGTACAATCACAAGTAAAGGCGTACAATCAATGTTAAGTTCCTGCTTGTCTTGCTATCAGAATTTTTTGAGTAAAATCCAAGAAAACTAAACGATCATGCTAAGTAAAAAAAATAAATCAGTACTATTTAATCCGCTTTCAAAGAACAACCCTATCATCGTACAGGTGTTGGGTATCTGTTCAGCATTGGCGGTAACGGCAAAACTTGAGCCGGCAATAGTGATGGGAATTTCAGTAATAGCTGTAACAGCATTTTCAAATGTGATTATCTCTTTGATTCGAAACACAATTCCAACAAGTGTCAGAATTATTGTCCAACTTGTGGTAGTTGCTTCTTTAGTAATCATCGTTGACCAAATTTTGAAAGCCTACAACTATGAAGTAAGTAAACAACTTTCAGTTTTCATTGGATTGATTATTACAAACTGTATCTTGATGGGACGTTTGGAAGCCTTTGCGCTTGCCAACAAACCATGGCCGTCTTTCCTAGATGGTGTTGGAAATGGATTAGGTTATGCTATCATTTTGGTAATTGTAGCCACTATCCGTGAATTGTTAGGTTCAGGAACACTTCTTGGTTACCAAATCATACCAAATTCATTCTATGAAATGGGTTACCAAAACAATGGCTTGATGATTTTACCACCAATGGCATTAATCACAGTGGCTTGTATCATCTGGGTACACCGTTCTAAAAACAAAGACCTTCAAGAAAAGAATTAAAAGATAGGATACGATGGAAAATTTGAATTTATTTATACGCTCGATATTTATCGACAATATGATATTTGCATATTTCTTGGGAATGTGCTCATATTTGGCGGTATCAAAGAATGTAAAAACTGCATTTGGATTGGGAATTGCCGTAACATTCATGCTAATCGTTACCCTTCCTATCAATTATACATTGGAAATGTACTTCCTAAGACCTGGAGCATTGTCATGGATTAGTCCTGAATTTGCCGATGTTGACTTGAGTTTTTTGAGTTTGATTCTATTCATTGCAGTAATTGCATCAGCCACACAATTGGTTGAAATGGCAGTGGAAAAATTCTCACCAAGCCTATATTCTTCATTAGGAATTTTCCTTCCACTAATCGCTGTTAACTGTGCCATCTTGGGTTGTTCATTATTCATGCAACAAAGAGATTTTGGTTCAATAGGTACTGCAACCATATACGGAGCAGGCTCCGGAATTGGTTGGATGTTGGCTATTGTGTGTATCGCAGCCATTAGAGAACGCTTGTCCTATTCTAACATCCCTGCACCATTGAAAGGTATTGGTATCACATTTATCATTACAGGTTTGATGGGCATCGCATTTATGAGCTTCTTAGGCATTAAAATCTAAAAGACAGAATTATGGAAAACTTATTATTATCGATAAATAATTTAACAATATTGATGGGGACAGCCCTATTCTTAATATTGACTCTATTATTGGTTGTAATACTATTGATAGCTAAAAAATACTTGGTTCCTTCCGGTAAGATTAAAATCACCATAAATGACAAGAAAGAATTGAATGTACCAACAGGAGGTTCTCTCCTTTCAACATTGGCAGACCACAAGGTTTTCCTACCTTCTGCTTGTGGTGGTGGCGGTAGTTGCGGACAATGTCGTGTCCGCATCATGGAAGGCGGTCCAGAAGCATCGCCTACTGAAAAAGTACACTTTACTCGTAAAGAACTTCAAAACAACTGGCACTTGGGTTGTCAAGTCAAAGTAAAGAACGATATGAAGATTCTTGTACCGGAATCTATTTTAGGTATCAAGAAATGGGAATGTGAAGTGGTTTCCAACAAAAACTTGGCTACATTCATCAAGGAATTCATCGTCCGCTTGCCTGAAGGTGAACATTTGGACTTCATTCCAGGTAGCTATTGCCAAATTGACATTCCAACTTATAGCATGCAATACAAGGATATTGATGTTGAACCAATGTATCACAAAGATTGGGATCATTTCAAAATGTGGGACTTGGACTGCAAGAATACAGTGGAAACTATCCGTGCCTATTCTATGGCCAACTATCCAGAAGAAGGCGATATCATCAAATTGAATGTGCGTATTGCCACTCCTCCTTTTGACAGAGTAAACGGCGGATTTATGAAAGTTTCTCCAGGTATTGCATCTTCCTATATCTTCTCATTAAAACCGGGTGACAAGATTATGATGTCAGCTCCTTATGGCGACTTCCACCCGAACATAGACAGCAAAGCTGAAATGCTTTATATCGGTGGTGGTGCAGGTATGGCTCCTCTACGCGCTCATATCCTATGGCTGTTGAAGACAAAGAATATTCGCGATAGAAAGATTTCATACTGGTATGGAGCACGTTCTAAAGCTGAAATATTCTATGAAGAAGACTTCCGTGAGTTGGAAAGAGAATTTGACAATTTCTCATTCCACATTGCTTTAAGTGCAGCATTACCTGAAGACAATTGGAAAGGCGACACAGGTTTCATCCACGAAGTCATTTACAACAAGTACTTGAAAGACCATGAATCACCAGAAGACATTGAATACTATATGTGTGGTCCTGGTCCAATGAGTAAAGCAGTTGTCAATATGCTTGATGGTCTTGGTGTAGATCCTGAAAACATTAAATACGATAACTTCGGAGGATAATCTCCAACTATAGATAAAACAGAGTCCCGTAATCAACTTACGGGACTTTTTTATTGTCCTAAATTAAAAAGAGTTTCATTATCTTTGCAGAAACAAATAAGACAAAATGCAAGATTTCTCTTTCACAGACAACAAAGAATACAAAGATTTTATCACTCAACATCAAAATGAGGATATAATCAAACTCCGTTTGAAAAAGTTTTCAGACCTATCGTTTGATAAAGAATTTGCTATTCGTCAAATTGATTGCAGAAATCGAACCAAACACAAACTCCCTACCCTTTGGGATAAAATAATTTTCCCAACTGATATTTCCACAGAGCAATGCACTTCAGAAATATTGGCAGAGTTCCATGCCAATCTATTTGAGAGTTGTGAAGAAGTCGTAGATTTCACCTCGGGTTTGGGAATTGATTCTTTTTTCATTTCAAAGAAAGTCAAGCATCTGCAAAGCATTGAAATTGATAAAAATGTTTCCGACACAGCCAAATATAATTTCGACAGACTTGGAGCACACAATGTAACTGCTATTTGTGACGATGCAGAACATTTTGCAAAGGCCATTGATTCTGAAATCTCCGCATGTTTTATTGACCCATCCCGTAGAGTTGAGAAAGACAAAACAATACGCTCTTATGGACTGAAAGATTGCCAACCTGATTTGACCAAAATATTGGAAAATATCCATTCAAAATGCAATTTTATTATCGTCAAGGCTTCCCCGATGGTTGATGTTACCCAAACGCTTTCAGACTTTCCAAATATCTCCGACACTTGGATTCTTTCTGTTAAAAATGAATGTCGCGAGCTCTTGTTCAAGATTTTATTGAAAGATGCCAAAGTGGAAAGAACCATCATTCATACTTTAAATTTTGAGAACTCATCCACTCAGCTTTTTGAATTTTTGTACAATGAAAAGCCCAATATCGAAATCGCCAAGGTTTCACCTGAAGAAAAAGACTTATTATTGATACCTAACGCTTCGATTATGAAATCGGGCGCATTCGACTTAGTTTGCGACAAACTGAAATTAGGGAAAGTGGCTGACAACTCCCATCTGTTTATCACCAAAAATGAATCTATTCTTGATGTTTTTCCAGGAAGAGCGTTTAGAATACTAAAAACAGCAGGCTTGTCAAAAGGAGAAATTAAAAAATTACGCGATGAATCCCCTACAGCCAATATTATCTGCAGAAACTTTCCATTGTCACCGGCGGAATTACAAAAGAAGCTAAAAATAAAAGATGGTGGCAAGAATTACATCATTGCCACCACAGACTATACTAACAAAAAAGTTATTTTATGTTGTGAGAAAGTGAATTAGTATTTAAACATTCTATCCATTTCTCGTTTATCTTCCTTTTCCTTAATTGATTGACGTTTATCGTATTCTTTTTTACCTTTTGCCAAAGCGATATCTATCTTTGCCAAACCTTTTGAAGTGATAAATACCTTCAATGGGATAATAGAAAAGCCATTATCCTTACTAGCTTTCCCCAATTCTCGTATTTCCTTCTTGTTCAACAATAGTTTTCTGTCACGTCGGGCACTATGATTGTTATATGAGCCATAGAAATACTCTCCAATATACATATTCTTCACCCATATTTCTCCATTGGCTTCAAAACAGAATGTATCCACCAAACTAGCCTTACCCAAACGGATGGATTTGATTTCTGTTCCAGTCAGCACAATACCGGCAGTATAGGTTTCGACCACCTCATAATCAAAAGTGGCACGCTTATTTCTAATATTTATTGGTGATAATTTTAATTTCATTATAAAAACATATCAAAGAAGTTTCTAATCAAAATCGGTACGATAAAGATAAGACCAAATGAAACGACCAAGAAAACTAAAGTCTTGTCCTCATTCAAATGGAATTGGGCTTTAGCCTTATCAATAACATAGACCAAATAAAATTGTAGGATAGTCAACAAAATCAAATTCGATGGCAAAAGGTTCTGCAAAATATCAATCATCAATAAAATAGACATTGAATAGATGACAAATGTACGAATCTTACCTTCCGAAGAAGATTTTCCTGCTTCCTGCAATTTTGGTATAACAATATTCAAAATTTGTGCCACAATCAGATAACCGATGAAGTAAGCCACAAAACCAATAATAGCATCTGTCAATACTTCAGAAAAATCCAAAGTCGGGTCATAGACCAAACGCAAGAAGAAAGAGACAGCATAAATTGCAATCATTGGATAGAACAATGCTCTTTCCAACATCTGATGTGATGATGTTTGAAATATTGAAATCCATGTACTTCCTGGATAGACAATTAGTTTAAATACATTTATCAGTCTTTTCATTTACACAAAATTTGAATATCTTATCATTTTCTTTACAAAGATAATATTTAGTATTCATAAGTTAAAATGACAGTTTGAATATCGCATAAAAAAATTTACATTTGCAAAAGAATCACATAACTCAATTATAAGCAATGAAATTTGAACTATTTATAGCCAAACGTCTCCAATTGTACAACAATGATGACTCCAATAAATCATCATCCGTCACCCTCAATTTCGCATTGATTGGGATTGTATTGGCTATTGTCATTATGATTGCCTCTATTTCCATTATCGCAGGATTCAAGAGCACTATTATTGACAAAATAGCCAATATCCAACCGCACATTGAGATTAAAAGTGGAAATTATGATGAAAATAACCATCCTTGTGATTCAATAAGTAAAAAAGCCCCCTTTACAAGGCTTGACAATCCGAACATTGAACAAGTATCTTTAACAGGAGAATCTGTTTGTATCCTTAAAACCAAAACGGATTTTAATGGATTGGTTTTCAAAGGTATTACGAATGATTATTCCACCCAATTCTTGGAGCAGAATTTAGTGGATGGAAAAATTGACACCAATTCTAACAATATCATTATCTCAGAAAAAATTGCGAACAAACTGAACTTAAAAGTTGGCGAACGCATCAATGTATTTTTCATCGTTGACCAGTTAATCAAACAAAGGAAACTGACTATTGGAGGAATATACAATACTCATTTTGAAGATTTTGACAATCATTACATAATTGGCAATTTATCCACCATTCAATCCATTAACCCATGGAGCAAAAATACAGGGTCAGCCATTGAAATTAAATGCAAGGATTTTGAAATGATTGACAGTGTAAAAGCCTCAGTCGTAGATAATATTTATCAACATATATACGAAACAGGCTCAACTGACATCTACCAAATTCGGACCGTCACCGAAACTAATTCCACCTATTTTGCTTGGTTGGAATTGCTTGATACTAATATTGTTGTTATTCTTGTTCTAATGATTCTAGTTTCTTGTTTTTCATTGATTGCAGGATTACTGATCATTGTATTGAATAGAATTAATATGATTGGAATATTGAAATCATTAGGTGCAACCAACAAGAGTATCCGAATGATATTTATCTATATGATTCAGAAACTCATTTTAAAAGCCATGCTTTTAGGAAACATTATCGGATTTTCATTAATTCTAATTCAAAAATACTTTCATGTTATTGAGTTGTCAGCTGACAAATACTACATGAACTATGTTCCAATCGAAATTAATTCTGGACTAATCTATTTAAACATTGGAATATTGATTATATCTCTTCTCGCTCTAATTGGACCATCTTACATAGTTACATCAATTAATCCGGCAAGAACTTCCAAATTCGAATAAAAAAACTCTCGAGGTAAATCCCCGAGAGTTTTCTCATTTATAAAGAAACAAACATTATTTAATTTCAACTACTAAGAAATCTGATTTTTCCCAGAACAATGTTGGGTTTGTAATCCTAATGACCTTAACACCACCTTCGTCTTCAATAACATAAGAGTTAACTGGTTGCTTGCTTACGATTTTAGCCTCTTTACTGTTAGTCGAGATTTTAGTCAATTGACGTTTGTCGGCTTTGATGAATGCAGAACGGTCATAGTCACCTTCCATCACTTTAGTTTTACCCAAAAATTTCTTTTCAAGAACTTTTGCTTCTTTCAACGACTTGTTGTCAGCAATAATATAGTAGCAAGTGTTCAATTCGTTTGTCAAATCTTCAGACTTCTTGATTGCAGCTTCTCTTTCAGAAGAAACGGTTTCAACTGCTACATTCAATGAGTCAACTTGTGTTGAAAGACCTTCAATCTTGATGTTAGCTTTAGCCAATTCACCTTCCAAATCTTGGATTTTAGCAGATTGTCCAGCGATTAATTCTTTCTGAGATTCGATAGTCTTCTTCAAACCAGCAGTATAACCATTTGATTTTTTCAATTTAGCTTCAAGTTCATCCAATTTTTGGCGACGGATTGCCAATTCATGCTTGATTGACTCAAGATTATTTAGAATTTCCTTCTTACGTTCCGGTGTTTCGCCACTAAAATCCTTTGAAGTTACAATATTTTCCATTTGGTTAATCTCAAGTAAATTACCATTGATTTCACCTAGCAAATTCATCAAACTATCTTTTTGACCACTCAAAGATTCGATTTCGATGGAATCTTGTGCAATAATCTCATTAGCTTTATCCAATTTACCACCATTACATGCAGTCAAAGCTACTGCACCAATACTTGCGATTAAAAATAACTTTTTCATCTTTTTAATATTTTAATTGTTATCACTTTCTAATTTTAGATAATTCAATAAACGTGCCAAAGTCATAATTATTGTTTATTTCATTAAAATTCAATAATTTATATAAATTGTACAACATTTAGGCTTTTTAAAAATTTGATGAACAATTCCACAAAAGTGTGGAATAATTCCCCAATTCACATTAACTAAATGTTTATCCTTAATAAATTCTAAAATTAAAATAAATATCGTATATTTGCAAAAATTAAGTGTTATAAAAAATGGAAATTAAACCAACATTACTCATCTTAGCGGCAGGTATGGGAAGCCGTTACGGAGGCTTGAAACAATTAGATGGCATTGGGCCTAATGGGGAAACAATTATGGACTATTCTGTCTTTGATGCAATTCGTTGTGGTTTTGGTAAGATTGTATTCGTCATTCGTCGTGATTTCGAAGACGATTTCAGAAAATTAATCCTATCTAAATACGAAAACAAAATTAAAACAGAAGTCGTATTCCAACAAATCGACAAACTTCCGGCAGGATTCACCGCGAATCCAGAACGTGTAAAACCTTGGGGTACTAATCACGCTGTATTAATGGCCAAAGATGCAATTAAGGAACCTTTTGCTGTAATCAACGCTGATGACTTTTACGGTTATGATAGCTTTAAAGTACTTTCAAAAGCGCTTTATGACATGATTGGAACAAAAAACAACTATTGTATGGTTGGCTTCCATGTAGGAAATACTTTGTCAGAAGGAGGTACTGTTTCTCGTGGTGTATGCACAACTGATGAACACCACCTACTTACATCTGTCGAAGAACATCACGGTATTCAACGCGTAAATAACGTTGTCCGCTTTGAAAATCCAGATGGAAAAACAGGAGAAATTGACGAATACACTGTCGTTTCAATGAACATGTGGGGCTTTACTCCTGACTATTTTGATTATTCAGAAAAAGAATTCATTGAATTCCTTACAAATAATAAAGACTCATTGAAAGGGGAATTCTACATTCCTTCAATGGTCAACAAACTAATAAATAATAAGACAGCAACAGTAAAAGTACACGAAACTCAATCATCATGGTTTGGTGTAACTTATTCTCAAGACAGAGAAAATGTTGTCAATAATATTAAGCGATTAATTGAAGAAGGAACATATCCTGAATCAATCCAATAAATCAAGGCTATGAAACAAAGAATTTTAGTTACCGGAGGAACTGGATACATTGGTTCACACACAGTTGTTGAACTTCAGAATGCAGGTTACGAAGTAGTTATCATTGACAATCTTTCTAACAGTAATAAAGATGTCCTTGACGGCATTGAAAAGATTTCAGGCATCCGCCCTGATTTTGTTGAAGCTGATTGTACCAACATTGAGAGTCTTCGCCAACTTTGCAAAGATTATCCTGGGATCAAAGGTATCATCAACTTTGCAGCCAGCAAAGCCGTTGGAGAATCTCTTCAAATTCCATTGCTATATTATCGCAACAACTTGATGACTTTAATCAATTTGTTGGAAATTATGCCTGAATTTGGAATTGAAGGAATTGTATTCTCTTCTTCTTGCACAGTTTATGGAGAACCGGACGTCAACCCGGTAGATGAATCTGCTCCTATCAAGAAAGCAACTTCTCCTTATGGAAACACGAAACAAATCAGTGAAGAAATCATCACTGACTATTTAAATTCAAAAGAAGGTCTTAAAAGTATTATTCTCCGTTATTTCAATCCAGTTGGAGCACACCCGAGTGCTGAAATTGGAGAATTGCCAAATGGCGTTCCTCAAAACTTGATTCCATATTTGACACAGACAGCTATTGGGGTCAGAAAAGAATTAAGTGTATTCGGTAATGATTATGACACACCGGACGGTTCATGTATCCGCGACTTCATCAACGTTGTTGACTTGGCAAAAGCACACGTTATTGCAGTTCAAAGAATGCTTGAAAACAAATCTGAAAGAAAGGTCGAAATCTTCAACTTAGGAACAGGTAAAGGTGTTTCAGTATTGGAACTTATCAATACTTTTGAATCAGCAACAGGCGTTAAAGTTCCTCACAAAATTGTCGGTCGCCGTGCCGGTGATATTGAGAAAGTTTGGGCAAATCCCCAAAAAGCCAATAACGTATTGGGATGGAAAGCAGAAATTCCATTGAGCGACACCATGATTTCAGCATGGAAATGGCAATTGAAATTGCGTGAACGCGGCATTATGTAACAACAACATATCAAGCTCTTTATAATTGGTTATGAATGTTCAATTCATAACCAATTATTTTTTACCTTTGTATTGTACTTGAAAACAACATAAAACCATTAAATATGAAAATTCTCAAACTATTGCTATTGTTAACCTTATGTACCCCATTTCTTGGAAAAGCTAATTCGGAATGGGGACCAGCAGACACCATTGCCTGTTATAATGTAGGCCCAGGTATAGAATACACCAAAATTATATACCATAACAAACCATTAATTATCTGGTACACAACCATAGATCTTACCAACCCACACAACCAAGTAGAAGAAGTATTTAGCCGCAATCAAGTGCCCGATCCACTTCGTTGGGATATTGCCGAACACTATAAAGGCAACTCTCGACCAGGACATCAAGTAAAGGTAGCATGGAACCACGACTTCTTCAATTATGAAGCAGGAACTTGTATTGGTATCAACATTTCAGACGGTCAAGTTGGATACACCCCTTGGGGACGTTCTATTCTAGCCATCACAAAAGATAAAAAAGCAGAAATTTTCGCACCAAATTTTAAAGGGCAAGTCATCACAGCTGATAAAACGGTTGTAGATATTGACATGTTTAATTCAAGTGCTGTTTATTTGAATGGAAGTTGCATTTTCTTCAATCATTTGAACGGATTGCAACTCACTGCTGCTGGAAAATATATCAAAGTTAAACCTCTCGCAAAATGGGTAGTAAACGGTCCAAATATTCCTTGCGAGATTTTAGAGATTTCAGACCAGCCCCTACAAACATCCGCGACGAAATGCGTTATCTTCCTACGAGAAACAAAACTTAATGCCCTCGACGGTCACATTAAAGTAGGTGAAAAATTAGAAATCAGCCAAAAGTTTGAAGCTTCTGCTTGGGGAAACATCCCTCAAAACATAGTACAAGGATTTCACGGATACCCAAGCATTACCCATGACAGAGTACTTCACGAAGGAGAATACAATAATTTTGAGAATGGACGTGAATTCGAAAATTCTTCCCATGTTATGGCAGGTATCTCAAAAGACAAGACTCGCCTATACATCTGCTTAAACGAAATGTCGGCACAAAGCACCCCTATCAACTGTGTTGAAATGGCCAATTGGATGTTGGAACGCGGAGCATGGGATATTGTCAATTTCGATAGTGGAGGTTCAGCTGCAATTGCAGTCAATGAAAAGATGTTGAACTTACCGGGCAGAGGCTCTGTCCGTCCTGTACAAGATGCCATGATTGCAGTTTCTTTAGCACCTGAAAGCAAAGAAATTGACCATTTGTCATTCACCAAGCCCTACATCTCCCCTTCTACCATTTCATTAACTCCTCTTTCTGTAATTTCATACAACCAATATGGTGACATTATTGAAGAAAATGTTAAAGACTGTTCTTATACTGTAGTACCATCAGAATTAGGTTTTGTAGATGCCGAAGGAATCTTCCATTCCAGTTCAAAAGGTGGCATTGGTAAAATCATAGCAGAAAAAGAAGGCAAAAAAGGTGAAATGCAAATCACTGTCAATATCGCACAAGATGTAAAGACCTCGTACAGCAACTTGA
>JAHHQT010000050.1 GCA_020026215.1 Muribaculaceae bacterium | reverse complement strand
AAGTAATATGGAAACAACTCAATTTAATGTAATGCCTCGCATCGGTGAAAAAGCTCCTGAATTTTCAGCTGTAACAACTCAAGGTACAATCAACTTCCCTTCTGATTTCAAAGGAAAATGGAAAATCTTGTTCTCACACCCTGCTGACTTCACTCCGGTATGTACATCAGAATTTATGACATTCGGAAGCATGGCTGAAGAATTCGAAGCATTAAACTGCCAATTAGTTGGTCTTTCAGTTGACGCACTTCACAGCCATATCGCTTGGTTACGCACTATCAAAGAAAAAATCGACTGGAATGGTCTTAAGGGTATTGAAGTAAAATTCCCTCTTGTAGTTGACATCACTATGGACGTGGCTAAACTATACGGAATGATTCAACCGGGTGAAAGCGAAACTGCAGCTGTACGTGCCGTATTCTTCATCGACCCTGAAGACAAAATCCGTACAATCATGTACTACCCATTGGCACTAGGCCGTAACTTTGACGAAATCAAACGTGTCCTTATCGGTCTTCAAACAGTTGACAATTTTGGTGTTGCACTTCCTGCCGATTGGCGTCCGGGTAAAGAAGTAATTGTTCCTCCTGCAAGAACTTGTCAAGTTGCTAAAGAACGCGCAGAAGGCGTTGAAAAAGATCTACACTGCTACGACTGGTTCTTCTGCACTAAACAAATCTCTAAAGAAGAAGTAGAAAGTAAATTAGGCAAATAAGTTATTCGTAATTAATAACAGAAAAGGGCTATCGGAAACACCGACAGCCCTTTCTTTTTATACTCATGTTTTGCCTATTTCATAATCAAGATAGTGGTGTAGGCTATATAGCAAAGCATCATCAATGCTCCTTCCATACGAGTAATGGTACGTTGCTTGAAGAACCATCCCACCAACCAGAATAAAATCGTAGAACCAATCAATACCGCCAAATCAAAATTGCCGATACCGCCCATAGGCAACGCTGTAATTGAGGCACTGCAACCCAATACAAAGAAGATATTGAACAAGTTACTACCAATCACATTACCAATGGCAATTCCCGGATTGTGTTTCAACGCCGCTGTAATGGAAGTTGCCAATTCAGGAAGCGAAGTACCCCCTGCTACCAAAGTCAAACCGATGACGGATTCTGAAACACCCATCAATCGAGCCAAGCCCGATGCTCCATCCACGAATAATTGTCCGCCAAAAATCAAGGCAGCCAATCCCAACAGAATAAACAAAATGGATTTCCACAAAGGCATTGATTTCACACTGGCCTGCGTATCCTCTTCAGAGGCGTTCTTGGCAATGGAGAAAGTGTAACGCATAAAAATCAAGAAGAACAACATCAATACAAAACCGTCTATTCGACTGATTACATTCGCTGTTGCGCCATCAAAAAACGTATCGTTACCCATAAAGAACAAGCACAATGCAGAAAGCAATACCAAAGGTATTTCATTGGTCATAATACTTTTCTCTACCCTTATCGGCATCACCAATGCAGTACAACCGACAATCATCAATACGTTGAAGATATTACTACCCACCACATTACCAATAGCCAATTCCGCACTGCCGTCAATAGCTGAAATCACACTGATTACCAATTCAGGGGCAGAAGTTCCGAAAGCCACAATCGTCAAACCAATGACTAAATCAGAAATACCGAATCGTTTGGCAAGCGAGGAAGCTCCATCAGTCAGGTAATTTGCACCAAACAAAATCAGTGCCAACCCACCCAACAAAAATAATAGGTCTAAAAATAAACTCATAATATAATTTCTAAAAAAATAAAAAAGCCGCTCCTCTGCGAGGAACAGCTTTAATTCTTTACTGTACTAGCCAAAATTATTCAGCAACTACTGTATCAACAGCAACTGTATCAGCAGCAACTGTATCAGCAGCAACTGTATCAACAGTTTCAACAGCTTCAGCAGCTACAGTGTCAGTAGCAGCAGCTTGTTCTGCTTTGTTACCACAAGAGAATAATGATGCACTAAATACAACAGCAAGTAATAAAACTAACTTTTTCATTTCTTTAAAATTTTAATAATAAAACAATTTTTTTTGCTTCAAATACAGCAACAAAGTTAGTACAAAAAAATTGACTACAAGCATTTTTCTTTGAAAAAAATGGACTTTTTGTATTTTTTTTCTTTTAAAGTTGGCTTTATAGTCGTATTTCGAGCTAAATTTCTCTTATAAACACCTTAAAACAAGTATTTTACAAAAGGTTTAATCAATTTTTCAAGCGACTGGAAAAGAAATTTATTTTATCCCAAAATAAGGCATAAATAATCATCCTCAACGAAAAAAATATAAGTTTATTTTTAATTTTTGGCATTTTTAGTTTTAACATATTTAATTTTAACACTGTAAAATTATTTCAATCTATCACAAATCACCTCATTTTACTAACAATTTCCGACAGCCTGCAAGCATTATTTTTATTAAAAATTTCCGAAAATATTATGCAAAAGGTCAAATTAATTGAAATTTCGTGGAAAAATCAAAAAACGACTTTTTCATCAAAGAATTACCTTTTTCTGATTCACGATGTAGATTCCCCGACTTAAATCATCAATGACATTCATCCCCGAATGAAGATGACGAATATAGACCACTCCGTCAATCGACGAAATCTGGACTTCGCATGATGATTTGGCATCTATAAATATCTTTCCGTTGTGTGCAAAAACCCTCAAAGCCGATTCTTCAAGAATTTCCGACACCGAGCCATTAGGTTGAATTTCACGTTGCAATCCATTGACAGTATAATAACCACCATTCTTAAAGATAAAATCCGAGGTTTGCGGACTGGCGGTATTGTTGAACAAAATATGTGTAGGCAAATTCTTCGGCATCCCCTCTTTATAAGTCCATTTCCAAATCAAATGCCCATCAACTGTTTTTCCCATCAACTGTGCATTCTCTCCCGGCCAGGAATTTCCCGTGTAATTTTCCTTTGTCGTCGCATTCCAACACCACACCGAAACATTCGTATAACTATTGTCGTCAGGAGATTCAAAGAAAGCCGCCAATTCACCAACCCTTAAAGACGGTTCATAGATCTCAAGCGGAGGCAATACCTCACCACCGCCATCAGTCAATTCCTCTTGTGTACCGTCATAAGCAGGCTGTTCCTTTTGTACAGGACTTGAAGCGTACAACCAGTTTCCATCCTCTCCAATCTTTCCCGGAGCATTGGTCTTTTCGGTATTCAAGACATAAACACGCATCGTACCCCTACCGTTACAAGTAGCCATAAGTGTTCCGTTCGTCACTGTTTGCGTATCTCCTGTAATGGCATCTACGTATGTTCCATTTTCAATACCTGAAAAAGTGGACGACCCCGAAATGGTCACCAAGACATAGCTGTCAGTCTCATCATCCGTATAACGACGTTTAAATGCATATCTTCCTGAACATCCCTGCACACTGTATTGTCCTTTTCGCAAGGCAGGTATTGCCATACGGATTTTATTCAAACGTTGAATATGCAAAGCCAACGGATAATTCAATGTAGCATTAATATTTCCCGAAGCATTAGTCCAATCAGCAAAATCATTGACTACAATCTCCCCTTTGATATAACCGCCGTAGTAAGCACGCCCCGAATCTTTCAAAGCCAAGTTAGGGCCTTTGTCAATCGGACAACCTTTCTTGAATTCAATTTCACTCCCATAGTATAAACAAGGAATGCCACGGAAGGTGAACATCAAGTCCAAGTTTTCTGCCCAAGTATCTGCCCCCTGTGCAAATCGCTGGTCCATCGGAGCTCCATTCGGCGCAAAATCGTGGGAATCAACATAGACAACATTGTAAGAAGCGTCGTTATAATACTTATCCCCTTCAAGTGCCACATTCCACGCTCCACTTATATCACGGAAATTATGATGCATCGGAAAGTCAATGACACTCAATCCCGAATATTGAGAATAATCTGGTTGATGATATTGATTGCCATCCAAAAAGACGTTATTTGAAATCGGTTGTGATGCCACAGAATTTTCGGCATTGTCCTTATATTGCTGAATGCACGACAAAATATTCTGATGAGTCATCGCATCGCCTTCCATAATCACTAGATTATCCCATGAACTGCCGTCATTGTCCCAAGCATAGTCTTTCGATTCTTTCCATGTATAGAACGGTGTTGACAACGCTGGAATCCCTCGATACCAATAAGAAGAATGAATGGTGCAAACCTCACCGAACATAAAGAACGGACCTCCGTTTCGGGCAGACTTGTATTGCTCGGCTGCGGCAAGAAATGCAGGATTGAACACCTTGTTGAACGTCAAACGACTGATGTGCCCGCTCGTGTCAATACGGAAACCGTCCACCCCCATTTGTATAAATCGAGTATAGCAATCTATCAAATAATTGTAAGTTTGGGGATTCTCCGTATTCAAGTCCACGCAGTCCCCTGCAATCTGTCCCCACCAACGCGTTTCATTGTCCCAATTAAAATGGCTAAAGTGATGCCAATAGTTGTGACTATCGTGATTTTTACCGTCACTGTTCTTCATCAGATTCAAACGGGCACGATATTGGTCAATGGAATAATAGTTATCAGGGAGAGGGCCACCGTCTTTTTCTGTAATCGGCAACATGGATTCTTTCATGTTCGACTGGTCAGCCTTCCAATTACGACGAAACATCTTGCAAAGATGTTCTTCACCGAAATTCCCTGTATGGTTCAGCACAATATCCAATATAATTTTCATGCCACGCTGATGCACCTCGTCAATCAAAGTCTGGAAACTGACATCTTCCGACTCATAGCGAGGGTCAACTTTGCTCATATTGAACGCATGATAACCGTGATAGTCATATCCTGAAGCATTTTGCACCACTGGAGTAATCCACACAGCTGTAAAACCCAAAGCCTTGATGTAGTCCAATTTTTCTATCAAGCCCTTGAAATCGCCTCGCCACTGCGGATCACCACCATTATAGCTCTTGCCATCCCAACAAAAAGTATTGTTTGTAGCATCCCCATCGTAGAAGCGGGTAGTCATCACAAAATAAATGGATTCATCACGGAAGTCAGTTCTATTCCCGACAAAGGAAGAGGCCAATAACGCAGGAAAAGTCAAGAAAAGCATCAACAATAAAGACAATGTTGTCTTTAAGAAATTTGCATTCATAGGTATATCAGTTTAGGCTTATAAAGTCAATAAATATTATTTACACAAAAATAAGTATTTTTTGTCAGAAAAATACTTCAATGCGCATAAATAAAAACTTCAATGTATAATAAGGGATAAATGAAAGAGAATGGATTATTCTTTTTCAGTCTCAGACGCTGTGTTTCCTGAAAGTGTTTCCTTTTCCTCCAATACAGATTCCTCTTCTTCAGGTTCGACAAATTCAGTATTTTCAACAGCACCATTTTCAACAGCACTTGCTACCGCTCTTTCCAATAGCGTTTCGCAGAAATTGTCGGAAGCATCAATACGTGCATACGCTTCTTTTGCTGCATTCTGGTGTGATTCCTTCTTGGTATAACCAGTTCCGGTTCCACCTTCCAGCCCAGCCAACATGACTACTGAATGGAAAATTGGATTGCGTTCTTCGTCGTATTCTGTAGATACAAGATTAAATTCAATTTTGATGCGGTTCTTTTGACACCATTCCAAAAGTTTGGATTTGAAATTAACTTCTTTCTTGGCAATCTTTTTAAGGTTAATGTGAGGAATAATCAATTTTTTCACGATATAACGTGCACAAATGTCGTATCCTCTATCCAAATATACAGCACCGATAAATGCCTCCAAGGCATTACCACCCATACAACAGTTATGACTATGGATAGGATGTGTATATTTCAAATGGTCGGTAAGATGAATCTTATCCGCCAACTTATTCAAAGTCTCTCTTTGTACAATCTTGGAACGTGTATTGGTTAAAAAACCCTCACGACCCTTTTCGAAACGCTTATAAAGCATATCGGCTACAACCAAATTCAATACCGCATCACCCAGAAATTCAAGACGTTCGTTATTGACAAACATCCCGCTATTGGTTTTACAAGTTGCCGAACGGTGACGTAAAGCCAGTTTGTAAAGATAGATGTTACGCGGACAGAATCCCAGCTGTTTGTAACAAAAAGAATAAAGCTCCTTATCTTTAGAAAAAAGGAGCTTTATTGCAATGAATAATGTATCGTAAAACGCCACAGCGTATATATTTTTATTTATATTTTTTTACGATGATACTTGCATTGTGACCGCCGAAACCAAATGTATTTGATAGAGCAGCGTTAACAGTGCGTTTTTGAGCCTCATTGAAAGTGAAATTCAATTTTTGGTCAATTTCAGGATCGACATCGTCAGCTTCGTGGTTAATTGTTGGAGGAACAATGTCTTCAACAACAGATTTAACACAGAATATAGCTTCCAAAGCACCTGTAGCACCTAAAAGGTGACCAGTCATTGATTTAGTTGAGCTGATATTCAATTTATAAGCTTGTTCACCGAATACATTAACAATAGCTTTAGCTTCTGAAAGGTCGCCAACTGGAGTTGAAGTACCGTGTACATTGATGTAATCAATATCCTCAGGTTTCATACCTGCATCTTCAAGGGCGTTGTTCATCACAAGTTTTGCACCCAAACCTTCAGGGTGAGTTGCAGTCAAGTGATAAGCATCAGCTGATAGACCACCACCGGCTACTTCTGCATAGATATGTGCACCACGAGCCAAAGCGTGTTCCAATTCTTCGAATACAAGACAAGCGCCACCTTCACCCATTACGAAACCATCGCGAGAACCGCTGAATGGACGAGATGCGTGAACAGGGTCATCATTACGAGTTGATAAAGCATGCATTGAGTTGAAACCACCTACACCAGCAGGGTAGATAGCTGCTTCTGCACCACCAGTGATGACTGCATCTGCTTTACCTAAACGAATATAGTTGAAAGCATCGATAAGTGCATGAGTTGAAGATGCACAAGCAGAAACTGTTGCAAAGTTAGGACCGCGATAGCCGTATTGCATAGAAATATGACCAGCAGCCATATCAGCGATCATTTTAGGAATAAAGAACGGATTGTATTTTGGTCCGTTTTCTTTATTCATTGCATAGTAGCCTGCTTCTTCTTCAAATGTATGCAAACCTCCGATACCAGCTGTAAAGATGACACCTACACGGTCACGGTTCAATGCTGCAAATTCTTCAATACCAGAATCTTGGATTGCTTCTCTGGCAGCAACGACACCATATTGTGCATATAGGTCATATTTACGAACTTCTCTGCGATCGAAATGGTCAGCTGAGTTGTAACCCTTAACTTCGCATGCAAATTGAGTTTTGAATAGCGAAGCGTCAAAATGAGTAATCGGTCCAGCACCACTTACACCTTTCAATGCGTTAGCCCAAGAAGTGTTAACGTCATTACCAATTGGAGTAATAGCACCTAAACCGGTTACAACAACTCTCTTTAGTTCCATTTAGAGAATCAGTTTTTATTTGTTAGCTTCAATGTAAGAGATAGCGTCACCAACAGTTTTGATGCCTTCTGCTTGATCATCAGGAATTGTGATACCGAATTCTTTTTCGAATTCCATGATTAATTCAACTGTATCAAGTGAATCTGCACCTAGATCTTGAGCAAATGTTGCTTCTGGTGTAACTTCTGATTCGCTAACTCCTAATTTTTCAACAATAATAGCTGTTACTCTTTCTGAAATTTCAGACATAACTTTAAATTTTTAATTAATAATAAGTTTGATTCTTCTTTCGACTTGCAAAGTAAACAATTAAAATTTGGATAATAAAATTTTTCGCTAAAAAAGCGCACCAAACTGCACAAAATTTGAGACATTGCGCAGTTTTTAGACCGTTTTTTTGATTTTTCCACCCAAAATTGACACAAGTCCGCAACTTTTTGTGCACTCTTTCAATGGGTTCGCTCAAGAACTTTCCTCCTAAAAGGACACACTCTATCCCATTTTGGGAAGGATGAAACAACTGCCTAAAATTTCGTTTTCCTCCTTCAAAAATCATAAACTCTTTCGAGAGCAAGAACTGTTTGTAACAACCACACCTATATTAATAAAGAAAAAGGTATGCCAATTGACATACCTTTTTCTAGAATGAGTATAATCACCGATTCTTTAAACAAAGAATTTTAACACGAAAATCACACTTAATATCACCATTGTCCACGATAGTTTTTTGACTTTTCCACATAGCAAGTTAATCAAGACATAGCTAATCAAGCCTAAAACGATACCGTCAGAAATACTATAGGCAAGAGGCATAAACAACATACAGATAAATGCAGGAATAGCCTCTGAATAATCTTCAAAATCAATATCCTTGAAACATGTAATCATCATCAAACCGACCAAAATCAACACCGGAGATGTGGCAGCGGCTGGAATTGACAAGAACAATGGTGCAAACACCAATGAAATCAAGCAACAGATTGAAATGACAAACGCTGTCAAGCCGGAACGTCCGCCCTCACCTACACCGGATGCACTCTCGACAAAGGTTGTGACTGTACTTGTCCCCAACAAAGCACCGGCAGTTGTGCCGATAGCATCAGCCATAAATCCTTGCTTAATGCGAGGAATACGTCCGTTTTTATCCACCATTCCCACTTTTGTAGCCACGCCAACAAAAGTTCCTATGGTATCAAACATATCCAAGAACAAGAAAGTAAAGACCACGATAATCATATCTTTGGTAAAGATTTGCGAAAAATCCAACTGCATGAAAATCGGCTCAATAGAAGGAGGAGTACTGAAAACACCTGTAAAGTGGGTCAATCCCATCGGAATACCGATAATGGCAGTGATGAAAATACCCAAAAGCAATGCGCCACGCACTTGCTTTACCAGCAATATGGATGAAATGATAATACCAATGATACCCAACAAGGCAGGACCGCTGGTCAAGCTACCCAAGCTGACCAATGTCGCATCGTTCTTGACAATAATACCCGCATTGTGCAGACCAATAAATGCAATAAACAAACCAATTCCGACCGTAATTGCATTTTTCAGCGTCCGCGGAATGGCATTGACAATCATTTCACGCAGATTGGTCAGCGTAAGAATGATAAAGATAACACCTTCTATGAATACAGCGGCAAGAGCAAACTGCCAAGGATACCCCATGGTCAGACAAACAGTATAGGCGAAGAAGGCATTCAAGCCCATACCCGGAGCAACACCAAACGGCAACTTTGCCCAGAAAGCCATTAACATAGTAGCCAATACCGCAGAAAGTGCAGTTGTAGTAAACAATGCTCCCTTATCCATCCCGGCATCACTCAAGATATTCGGATGAACAGCAAGCACATAGGCCATAGTAAGAAATGTGGTAATTCCGGCAATGATTTCAGTTTTGACCGTTGTCTTTGATGGATCAAAGCCGAAACATTTTTTCAAAATCTTAATTTGTGAGAAATTCATGACAATAAAGCATTGGGATTGATATACAACCCGAGACCTTAAAAAAATAAAAAATAGCGAAAACCTTGGTCTTCGCTATTTTATGAAGGATATAGTTGTTTTAAAGTTAGTTACGCAACTATTTTCTTATTACAATTTAGGACCAGCAGCAACAAGAGCTTTACCTGCTTCGTTACCTTCGAACTTAGCGAAGTTTTTGATGAAGCGAGCAGCCAAGTCTTTAGCTTTTTCTTCCCATTGGCAAGCACATTTGTAAGTGTCGCGTGGGTCAAGGATGTTAGTATCAACACCTGGCAATTCTGTTGGAACTACGAAATCGAAGTAAGGGATAGTTTTTGTTGGAGCTTTGTCGATAGAACCGTCAAGGATAGCATCGATAATACCACGAGTATCGCGGATAGAGATACGTTTACCTGTACCGTTCCAACCTGTGTTAACCAAGTATGCTTTAGCACCAACTCTTTCCATTTTCTTAACCAATTCTTCAGCATATTTAGTTGGGTGCAATGAAAGGAATGCAGCACCGAAACATGCAGAGAATGTTGGAGTAGGTTCTGTAATACCACGTTCTGTACCAGCCAATTTAGCTGTGAAACCAGACAAGAAGTAATATTTAGTTTGTTCAGCGTTAAGGATAGATACTGGAGGAAGTACTCCGAATGCATCAGCTGACAAGAAGATTACTTGGTGAGCGTGAGGACCTTTAGAGATTGGTTTAACAATATTTTCGATGTGGTAGATAGGGTAAGAAACACGAGTGTTTTCAGTTACGCTCTTATCTGCGAAATCGATTTTGCCTTCAGCGTCAACAGTAACGTTTTCAAGAAGTGCGTCACGACGGATTGCATTGTAGATATCTGGTTCGCTTTCTTTATCAAGGTTGATAACTTTTGCGTAGCAACCACCTTCGTAGTTGAATACACCTTCGTCATCCCATCCGTGTTCATCATCACCGATAAGCAAACGTTTAGGGTCAGTTGACAAAGTTGTTTTACCTGTACCTGACAAACCGAAGAAGATAGCTGTATCAGTTCCTTCTTTGTTTGTGTTAGAAGAACAGTGCATAGAAGCGATACCACGCAATGGGTTGTAGTAGTTCATGATTGAGAAGATACCTTTCTTCATTTCACCACCGTACCATGTGTTGATGATAACTTGTTCGCGAGAAGTCAAGTTGAACACACAAGCTGTTTCTGAGTTCAAACCTAGTTCTTTGTAGTTTTCAACTTTTGCTTTAGAAGCGTTGAATACAACGAAATCAGGTTCACCAAAGTTAGCAAGTTCTTCAGCTGTTGGGCGGATGAACATGTTAGTTACGAAGTGAGCTTGCCATGCAACTTCAACGATGAAACGTACTTTCAAACGAGTAGCAGCGTTAGCACCACAGAATGCATCTACAACGTATAGTTTTTTACCTGAAAGTTCTTTTTGAGCGATTTTTTTCAATTCAGCCCAAGTTTCTTTTGAAACAGGTTTGTTATCGTTTTTATATTCGTCAGATGTCCACCAAATAGTATCTTTGCTGGTTTCGTCCATTACAAAGAATTTATCTTTAGGAGAACGACCTGTATAAATACCAGTCATTACATTTACTGCTCCTAGTTCTGTCATTTGACCTTTGTCATAACCAGTTAGAGCAGGGTTCATTTCGTCATTGAACAATTGATCGTAAGAAGGGTTGTGAAGGATTTCTACTGCATCACAAATACCGTACTTAGTTAAATCTAGTGTACTCATTCTTAAAATATGATTTATAATAGTGAATATATAATTAAATTTCTCTTTTAATGTCCTTGCCGTAAATTTTCATTTATCCGTTTCGAACCTCTTATCTTTTTTACCGCTGCAAATGTACTATAATTTTTTAAAACCTAACAATAGTATTGGTGAAATTTTTCCGTATTTAAAATTCTTTAATACTTCGCACCTTTGTATTAACAGTAACTCATTGACAATCAAGCATCGTTTAACATTAATTAAAACAATCCTTAAAATTCATTATAAAGAAACTTCTCCACAAAGCGAACATTTCATATACTTTTTCACCTGCTCTGAACGGAGCCCCATTCCAAACAGATACATCATCTTTGTAATGGCCGCTTCTGTAGTAATATCAGCACCGCTAATCACCCCTGTTCCAGCCAAGCCATTACCGGTCATATAAAGCTCACTATGCACACCGCCATTGACACATTGGGTAACGTTCAAGATGACCACGCCACGGTTCACCGTTTCGCGCATCAAATCCAAGAACCATTTTTGAGAAGGGGCATTTCCAGCACCGTAAGTTTTCAATACTATACCCTTGACACCGGGCACATTCAACATGTGTCGCAAAGCGGCTTCCTGAATTCCCGGGAACAAGTCAACGGACATCACGTTGCAGTCCATATTGGTCTGCACTTTCAGCGGACGGCGTGCCGGCACTCTCCACAAGGCTTCCTCATGGAAATGAATACCCAGTCCTATTTTCGCCAAATAAGGATAGTTGTTACTCTTGAAAGCGTTGAAGTGGTCGGCACTCATCTTTGTACTACGATTGCCACGCCACAAATAGTCTTCAAACAAAATAGCCACTTCCTGTACCATCGGATCACCGTTGGTATCCAAAGCGGCTGCAATCTGCAAGGCAGTAATCAAGTTCTCTTCACCATCTGTACGCACTTCGCCGATAGGAAGTTGAGAACCAGTGATAATAACAGGCTTATGAAGGTTTTCAAGCATGAAACTCAAAGCCGATGCCGTATAGGCCATCGTGTCAGTACCGTGAAGTACCACAAATCCATCATACTCGGCATAGTTGCGTTCGACGCTCATCGCAATTTCACACCAGCCTTCCGGCGACATATCCGAAGAGTCAATCGGCGGATTAAACTGAATATTATGGATTTCGTAGTCTAATTTTTTAATTTTGGGCACATTATCTATTAAATGTGAAAAGTCGAAAGGACGTAAGGAATGTGTTTCTGTATCCTCAATCATACCGATAGTACCACCGGTATAGATGATTAATATTTTCGGTCTTGACATTAATAATAAATGATGTTAGGAGTTAAAATACTTGAAAGCAAAAATTCTCTTTATTTCTTTTCTTCGTCAACTTTATTGAAGAAGTCGCGGAAGAACAGCAAGTGGTCGCGCAATGAACGACGCCAGTATTTCCAGTTGTGAACACCCGGACGGCTTGTAAATTCGTGAGCAATGCCCTTTTCCACCAATGCTTTGTGCAAAGCCTCATTGACCGGGAAGAAGAAATCTTCAGTACCGCAGTCAATCACAATTTTCATAGCACCGTCTTCCAATTTGTCCAATTGCGACATAACGGTATTCTTATTCCAGTTGTCGGGATATCTTTTGTATTCTCCCAAACGTTTCTTAATATCCCAATTGTCAGGGAAAGGGCGGAAATCCACACCACCACTCATAGAACCGACAGCACCAAACAATTCCTGGTGACGGATAGATAAGTACAATGCACCATGGCCACCCATGCTCAAACCTGTAACAGCACGTTTTTCGCGCGAAGGAATAGTAGGATATACAGAATCTACGTAAGAAATCAATTCTTTGGTAACAAATGTTTCATAACGATAAGTAGAATCAATAGGGCTGTCGAAATACCAACTGGTATCGGCATCAGGAATAACAACCACTATTTGAAGATTGTCCACCCATTTTTTTACGTCGGTAAGACCCAACCAACCCTTAAGATGGTTGTCGCCATAACCGTGCAATAAATATACAGATGGCAAGCGTTGACCTTCAGTCATGTTGTCAGGAGTAATGATTGAAACATTCACCATTTTATTCATTGATGGACTCTTTACCTCGACGGTATCCACTTTGCTCGCTTGTGATGTAAATGACAAGCCAAGACATAGAGCAGTCAAAGTCATCGCAAATCTGAAGAAACGCATATTTCTCATAATTTAGACTATAATTTTAGTTGTTGATATATAGTGACAAAGTTAATTCGGAAATAAGGTTTTTCAAAAAAAATCGCCTCTTTTTTCAAAAAAATTCAGTCAGCTATTGCACAATTCAAAAATCAGTCATATCTTTGCACTCGCTAACAAGAAATAGCAACACTAAATGGTGTGTTAGTTCAGCTGGTTAGAATACATGCCTGTCACGCATGGGGTCAC
>JAHHQT010000005.1 GCA_020026215.1 Muribaculaceae bacterium | reverse complement strand
ATTTTCAGCACTTCATATCCACACAAAGGAGTGAAAGCGAGTGCAAAGTTACGCAAATATTTTTATCTCCCAAATATTTTCAAATTAATTTTCAAAAAAAAGTTCACAAAGCTCTAAATAATAAGTTTCTGCACACTATTCTTGAATCTTATTTTGTAACGTACCGCAAAGATAAGCCTTTTTCCTGACATATCACAACATATTACTCATTGCTTTTCAAAAATGTAACGATTTACCCTCTCTTATACACCTATAAAAAGTCGGCATTCCGAATAAACTCGAAATGCCGACTTTTTATAATATACCAGAATATACTATAGATTATAGTACAATCTTTTTCACATTCAAATTTCCGCCGATAAATGCCTTAACAACCATCACTCCGTTTGCATTCACCTTTACTGAAGCTGCATTGTCGGCTCTTGCCACCATTTCACCGGCTGCATTAAACACCTCAACCACCTCAGCCACTTGATTGATGCGAACTTCACCATCAACAGCCACAATGGCAACACCTTCAGAAAGCAAGTCATTCACACTCGCATTTTTGCTATAAACAAAAGATACTGCTTGTGACCATTCAGTATCTACAGTCTTTTGAGCGTCATCATAGTAAGAGTAACGGGCACGTGCATAATAAGTTTTACCGTCTTCAAGATATTTAGAGCCCATTTTGACAGTAGAAAGCTCAGGAGTAGAGAACACGAAGTTTTCAAATGTACCCGAGTAAGAAGCACGCGGAGAGAACGCTGTTGAAGCAGAAATCATCACTCTTGTTGCAGTGATACCAGCCGCAGGAGCTACCTCAACTTTTTGATCGGCAAACATAGTTGCACCGTCAACAGCAGGTTTTACAAACACCGGAGCCTCAGCAACAATACCTTCTGTTGTAAACATTACCGCTTTGGTTTCGAAAGTCTTGTCACCTGTTTTAGAAACTACCTTCATATAGTAGTTCTTGTTACCTGACAATTTATAAGCAGGAACTACAAAAGAAACAGCTTTAGTCGATTCCACGATTACAGGTTTGTTGAAACTGATATCTTCAGCAACAGTCACTTCATAGACACTACCCTCACCTACATTTGACCATTCAAGAGTAGGAGTCAAAGAGCATTTTGTAGCATTGTCTTCAGGAGCAACAACATGGAACACATTTACAGTAAACGGAATGACTTCTGAGCGAGTTTCACGCTTGTTGTTATCACGTGCCACAACAGAGAAGTAGTAGGTTTTACCCACTTCGAATTCGCAGACTTCAGGAGATGCGATGAAATTAGCGGCAACTTCCTTACGGACAAGTACTTTTTTCATTGCAACGTCTTCTGAAACGCAGATTTCATACATAGTGGCATCACCACTCCATTGGAATGTAAACACAGGAGCTACTTTTACATTTTTGGTAGGATAAGTCACTACCGGTTTTTGAGCGTCAACCACATTCGCACCAACAAATATAGGAGCATATTCGTTTCCGTAACGGTCAAGTACCGCTACAGCATATTTATAGTTGCCCAATTCTGAATCTGCAATACCAAATTCAGGATAGTCCTTTTCATATTGAGGAATTGTAAAGCTCTTGCTATAAGAAATACCACGCAAATATTCTGATTCTTTGTGGAAACCAGTCAATGAAACGCTGTTAGGGACTGCATAGACAGTGAAACGTACGTTTTCAGGACCATTCCAAGTAAGAGTACGGCCGTTCAATTTCACGTTTGAAACTTGTCCAGGATTTTCAGAAGACACCCAAGTGACAGCCGGAGTCAAAGACATAGTGTGGAAACAGTTCATACGCATATATGGAGAAAGGTAAGTTTTCTTACCGTTCATATAGTCGCGAAGAGAGTTGACATATTTCCAAGGGAAGTAAACTGTACCAGGAGCTTCGTCCAATGCAGATGCACGGTTAAGTTCAGTTTCTCTGACAAGTTCATCAAAACCACCGCCTTCGAAATTGCTCAAAGTTTGGCTAATGTAGCAGTGACGGTTGAATTGTTTTGCCACTTCGTACCACCAAGGAGTGATTTGTGCATAATCGGCATTAGGAGTACCGATTGTCCAATAAACTTGCGGAGAGATAAAGTCGATAGTACCTTCATATAACCAGTTCAATGGGTCAGAGCAGATACCATTATATTGCCAGTCACTACCCGGAGAAGGGCGAACACCATATTTATCTGCAACTTCTTTCTTGCTTCCGGCTACACCGGCAGGACCGATACCGAAACGCACCCACGGCTTGGTAGCCTTGATATAGGCGTTCAATTCGCGAACCATGCTGTTCACATTTTCACGACGCCAGTCTTTTTGTCCCATTGTACCACCGGCAGCGACATATTCGTTATACCATTTTGCATCCATATCCAATGGAAGTCCGTCTTGATAAAAATAGTCATCGAATACGACACCATCAACGTCATATTTACTCAAAAGGTCGCCAACAACATCAATGATGCGTTGTTTTACTTCTTTAAGAGCAGGGTTAAGGATAGTCCATGTACGTTCGCCGTTATTCCATTTAATCAACCAATCAGGATGGCTGTTTTCATAGTTTTTAGGATCGCTTCCCCATGAATCTGTATATCTTGAATTCAAATAACGATATGGGTTCATCCATGCATAAACTTCAATACCGCGCTTGTGAGATTCTTCCAAAATATATTTCAACGGGTCAAATGCAGGTTTCTGACCGCGATTACCGCTGATATAAGAAGACCATGGCTCGTATTTAGAATCGTACATTGCATCACACATTGTACGTACATGATAATAAATTGTAGTGTAATTGTTTCTTTGAATAGTGTCAAGATTGTGTTGACAGATTTCTTTGTGTTTGTTTGCATTTTGCTCAGTAACCTTGCTGTTAGGCCAGTCACTGACATAAGCAGACATCCAAATAGCACGATGCTCTCGCTTAACAGCGATAGTCGGCAACGATACAGCCAACAGTAGCAACACTAATAGAATTTTAGATTTCATCATTTAAGTTTCAAATTTTATGGGTTTATAATAATTGTTTTTGGGTTTGTAAAACTGGGTGCAAAATTATTAAAAATTTCCGTAGTTTTAAATTATATACCCTTTTATTGTACAGCGATTTGCATTTTAAGGTCTTTATATGAATGCAAAATCTATGGATAAACAATAAAAAAGGCAGGTCCTTTTTACAAAGGCCTGCCGAAACCGTTATTTAATTATATCTTTATTTTTGCTTTTTTCTTTGATTTTTACCAATTGTTTATCCAATGCTTCTATAGCCATATCTACAGCTTCTTCGAAAGTATCAGCAACTTTTGATGCAAACAAATCTTCTGAATTTGGAACGATTAGTTTGATAGCCGCCTCCTTGTTCATGGCTGTTTCTGGTTTAACTACCTTTAAAGTCACATCAAATGTAGCAATTGATTCATTACGACGTGCCAACTTTTGGGCTTTCTTTGAAATAAACTCTTCCAACTTTTGTGTTGAGTCAAAGTGAATGGCTTTAATTTTAACTTCCATATTACCCTCCTTTTTTTAGAGCTCGTGGATGAGCATGTTTGTAGTTTTGTTTCAGTTCACTATATGTGATATGAGTGTAAACCTGCGTTGCAGCAAGCGACTCATGTCCCAATAATTCCTTCACACTATTCAGTTCGGCTCCGTTATTCAACATTGCAGATGCAAATGAATGCCTCAACACGTGAGGCGAACGTTTGGCCTGTGTTACTTGCGACAATGTGTTTTTTACCACTTTATAAACCAGCGACGGATACAAGGGCGCTCCCTTTTGAGTGATAAAGAATTCCGTTGTAGCAGGCGTTGCTATTTCGTCACGCAAACCTCTATAGAGTGAAATCAGCTCTTTCAATTCATTACAGAAAGGAACGATTCTATCTTTATTACGTTTACCATGCACCTTTAGTTCACAAGAATCGACATTTATATCTAAATTTTTTAAAGAAATCAGTTCAGCACGTCTGATTCCTGTCTCATAGAACATGGCTATAATTAATCTGTCGCGCACTTCTTCAAAGTCTTTCTCGTTGAATTCGCTGTCCAGAATCTCGTCCATTCCCTTTTCCCTGACAAACACGAGCAATACTTGTGGCAACTTTGCCATCGGCACGTCTTCCACCGGATTTTGAGAAATGAGTTTCTTCTTCTGCAAGAATTTATAAAAGGCTCGCAACGACTGCACTTTCCGTCTGACAGTCCGTACTGCCATATCTTCACCAGAAAGGAACGCTACCCAACCGCGAATGTCCGACTGCGTTACCGCTGCATAGTCGAAACTTTTTTCATCGCTCCCGACAAAGGATAAAAACTGATGCAAATCTCCGGAATAAGACAAAACGGTATGAACCGAATAATTCAGCTCATACCGCATATATTTTAAGAATTCCTCAATTAGCATATTCGCATGTTTTATTCTACTACGAATATATGCAATTGTTTCTTATTTTACAAACAAATGTTAAGGAATTTTCTATTCTTCTTCGCAACGTAATTTTTGTACGTAAACTGCTTTCATCATCTTTTTACGATTTGTTACAGATGGTTTTTCGAAAGCTTGACGGTTACGTAGTTCTTTTACAACACCTGTTTTTTCGTATTTTCTTTTGAATTTTTTCAAGGCTCTTTCAATGTTTTCGCCTTCTTTTACTGGTACAATAATCATTTTCTATAACTTTTTTATTTGTTATCTAATTTTGTTTTTTTGATACTGTTTTTCTACAATTAAAATCACGCAAAACGAAGCATCAATCGTTCTACGAGTGGTTCGCCGTTGAACCCGTGAGTTAATATGACTTTATAAATTCTGTTTTAAAAATAAAGCGGTGTACAAAACCTCCTCTCTTTTAATTGCGACTGCAAAGATAATCAACATTTTAGAATCTCGCAATAATCTGCATTATTTTTCTTGGAATTTTCAACAGCCGACTTAAAATCAAAAAGGAGCCACTCATCAACGAGCAACTCCTTCTTATTCATATTTCAAGAGTGATTTATTTTGCTTCTTCGTCTTCAGTGTACCATTTTGAATACATCAAATAGTTGTGAGCTATTCGTTGATTCATTTCCTTGCTTTGTATAGGGTCAACCATTTTCTTGAATTTGGCAGGAACACCCATCCACAATTCATTAGGGCCAATTTTAGTATTCGGAGAAACCACGCTTCCGGCAGCTACAATAGCACCTTCACCCACTTCTACACCGTCAAGAATCACAGAGCCCATACCAATCAAGGTATAGTCGTTGATTTTTGCACCGTGGATAGTCACGTTGTGTCCTACCGAAACATCGTCACCGATTTCAATAGTTGATTTTTGATACAAAGTATGCAACACTGAACCATCTTGGATATTCACACGATTACCAATTTTGATGGTATTTACATCACCACGTAACACTGCATTGAACCAAATGCTACATTCGTCACCCATAGTAACTTCGCCAACAATAGTTGCGTTGTCTGCAATAAAGCAGTCTTTACCAATTACAGGAGTGAATCCTCTTACCGGTCTGATTAGTGCCATATCCTATTATCTTTTAAGTTCTTTAGTTTTTTCGTTCATCCATGCTTGTTGTTCTTCGTTCAAATACGGAGTCAAGCGTTCTCTCACTTCTTTATGATAGTTGTTGATCCATGCCAATTCAGCGTCGCTCAACATATCCAAGTCAATAAGTTTGGCATCGTATGGGAACAATGTCACAGGTTCGAAGCACATGAAATCACCAAATTCGTCAGAATGAGCATATTCTTTGGCAAGAATCAAGTTCTCGATTCTGATACCGTGATTACCTGCCTTGTAAACACCCGGTTCATCAGATGTAATCATACCCGGTTTGATAGTTGCAGGGTTTTCGTTCAAGCGGATGTTTTGAGGGCCCTCGTGAACATTCAAGAAATGGCCGACACCGTGGCCTGTTCCGTGCCAGAATGTCAAGCATTCTTTCCACAAGAATTGACGAGCCAAAGCGTCCAGTTGGCTACCGCGGGTTCCTGCCGGGAAAATGGCAGATGCCAATGTAACGTGCCCTTTTAGAACCAATGTATAGTCGTGGCGTTCTTCTTCCGTCGGAGTTCCCAAAGCCACTGTACGAGTAATGTCGGTTGTACCGTCCAAGTATTGGGCACCTGTATCACAAAGCAACAAGCCTTCAGAAGCCAATTCGTAGGCTGATTCTTCAGTAGCTTCGTAGTGAACGATAGCACCGTGGTCTTTGTAACCTGCAATCATGCCAAAACTTTCGCTGCGGTACAATGGGCTTTCTGCACGGAATTGAATCATCTTTTCAGCGACGCCTGTTTCTTTCACGCCACCTTTAGGAACTTCTTTTTCCAACCACATGTATAGTTTTGTCAATGCCAAACCGTCACGTTCCATTGCTTTGCGGACACCTGCGATTTGAACATCATTCTTTTGAGCCTTCAAGTTGGCAACTGGAGATTGAGCATAAACGAATACACAGTCTGGCATCCAACGAGAAACAGTATCACTTGTCTTGTTAGGGTCCAAAAGTACAGTTTCGTTCTTCAATTTACCCAAGAAGTGTTCCAAGCCATCGTAAGGAAGAACTTGAACATTGCTTTGAGCAAGTTCATTCTTCACTTCATCGGTCATCTTGCGCATGTCAACAAACAATGCACATCCCTTGCGTGAAACATATCCGTAGGCAATAGCAACCGGATTGAATTCAATATCATTGCAACGAATGTTGAATGTCCAAGCCACTTCATCCAATGCTGAAAGCAACACACTGTCAGCACCGCGTTTTTCAGCAGCTTCCATCACTCGGTTGTTTTTTGATTCGGTTGATTCTCCGCTATATTTTTCTTCGTGAATGAAGATTGGGTCTAATGGCAATTCCGGTCTGTCAGTATAGATGGCCGGGAACGGATCGAAATCAGTAGCGAAACGGAATCCGTTTTCACCGCAGAATGCTTCCAAGTTGGCAGTTTGCGACATGGAAAACAACAAGCCGTTTACCGCCAATACGCCGCCTTCTCTAAGATGAGCAGCAATCCATTCATTGACAGTCATATCGCTTGCGCCGTCTTCCTTGTACATGTCAACACCAGTTCCTTCCAATTCAATACCTGCTTGCAAGTAGTAGCGAGAGTCGGTCCAAAGACCTGCTTCGTTAAGTGTTACTACCGCTGTACCGTTAGAGCCTGTAAAACCGGTTACCCAGTCACGTAATTTCCAGTGCGCTGTAACATATTCGCTTTGATGAGGGTCTGTGCCTGGAATAATCACGGCATCAACCTTATATTTACGCATCTTTTCGCGTAATGCTTCCAAATGTTTTGCTGTATCTTTCATAAAAGTACTTTTAATTTTTTCTTCTACCGCAAACTTACTTAAAAACGATGGAATAAACGAATAAAATTGCAAATATTAATTTTAGCGGCATAAAACAAAAAACAGGATTGCTCCAGAAGGAACAATCCTGCGATATTCTTCAATTAAGCACAGTCTTATTTAATCACTTGCAAACCATCGATTGCGAAGTAAGCCGGAGTATTCATACCCCATTGACCACTATCGCTTGATGCCATTTGGATATAGATGTATTTAACAGGGCCATTAACTGTTAAAGGTTTCAAGTCAACCATTTTCCATTCATTCAAGATATAGCGTTCGCTTTCTTTTTCAGAACGGTAATCAGCCAAGTATGCTTCAACCGGAGCAGAAACTTTACCGTCTTCTGTTACGCCTATAAATTGGATTTTAAACCAGTCACCAGCAGCGAATGGTTTTGAGAATTGGTTTCCTTCTTGAACAAGATAGTAAGCCAAAGATGTGTTGTTGACATAAACATATTGAGGAGCGAATGCTGCACCGTCTGTCAAATCAATTTTCAATGATGGATTTTCAGGGTTCTCACCTTCCATAGTGTTCCAGAAACCAACAACGTAAGGAGTACCTTCGCCTTTCACGCCACCTTTTGACATTGAACCCCATGCACGATTGAAATCACCATTTGGATTTGAGTTATCAGATACACGAGAAGGGCAGAATCCAGTCCAGCTCACGCCCCATTGTGAAGCAGTAGCCTGGTGTGTGAATTGAAGAGTTGAGCAAGTGAAAGCACCAGCTTCAGCATCTTGGCATCCTTTCCAAACGCCACTTTCGCTGTATTCAACTTTAGCGTTTGCCATATCCATTGTAATTGTAAATACAGGATCATCGTCGCAGGCTGTCAATCCCATAGCAAGGACAGCACCTAAGCCTAAAAGTAATTTTTTCATTTTTAGTTTTTTATAAAATTAAATTAATATGATTTGTTTTACATCTTCACATTCTTCGAGGAACACAGAAGCCGTTGACTTGAATTTCTCTGCCGATTCTGTCGTCAAATATTTACAAGTCCCGTTGCGTGAGCACTTCCCGTCAATATCCTGATGACGATGCAAGTAATCCTCCAGACTCTCTGCGATGATAGCACCCTGTCTGATTACATTCACCCCTTTCGGCATATACTTCATGATTTTGTCATATAGCAGTGGATAGTGTGTACATCCAAGAATAACAGTATCAATGTCTGCACACTGACTGAACAAGGCATCAATATATTTCTTGACGAAATAATCGGCACCTTCACCATTGCCTTCCTGATTTTCAATCAAAGGCACCCACATCGGACAGGCTTGTCCGTAGGAATGGAAGTCGGGATACATTTTGCGGATTTCCATCGGGTAACTTTCACTTTGAATGGTGCCGGGAGTTCCCAACACACCGATATGTCCGTTCTTGGTCAGCTGTCCGAGTAATTCCACTGTAGGACGAATCACACCCAATACCCTGCGCTTAGGGTCAATAACCGGCAGGTCTTTTTGCTGAATGGTACGCAATGCTTTTGCCGACGCGGTGTTGCACGCAAGAATTACCAGACGGCAACCACTGTCGAACAAATATTTTACGGCTTGCAATGTAAAATTATATACAACGTCGAACGAACGACTTCCGTATGGAGCTCGGGCATTATCGCCTAAATAAAGATAGTCATATTCAGGCAAACGCTTTCTGATTTCATCCAATATGGTCAAGCCCCCATAACCGGAATCAAAAACACCGATTGCACCTTTTTTAGTATCCGATTTCATTTGCTTATATCTATAAATATATAGTTCCCAAAAAGACTATAATTTATGACAAAGTTACACAAAAAAGTCACTTGCCCAAGGGCAAATGACTTTTTTATATTTTATTTTAATTCCCTAAAGTCTCAATTATTTAGCTGGAGTTTCAGCAGGAGTAGCAGCAACTGGAGCAGCCGGAGTTTCTTGAGTTGGGAATGAAGGAGCTTGTTGTTCTTGTGGTGCAGATTGTACACGTGAAGAGTTAGCTTCAACCATTGAAGGTGAGAAGAATGAAGAAATGATACTCAAAACGCAAATAACTACAGCCAAAGTCCATGTAGCTTTTTCTACGAAATTAGTAGTTTTTCTAACGCCCATGATTTGGTTAGAGCTTGCAAAGTTGGAAGCCAAACCTCCTCCTTTAGATTTTTGGATTAATACGATACCAATCATTAAGACTGATGCTATCAATATTAAGATGATTAATGCAGTAAACATGTCTATTAATTATTATTTTTTTTGTTAAAATTCTCAATCATAACCAATTTCTTCAAGAAACGGATTTGGTCTGCAAAATAAATACTTTTTTCTGGAAAATTCAAACTTAACGACTGAATTATTTCCAAAGCCTTGGAATAACGGTGTTGTTTTATATAAATTTTGGCCAAACTTTCAGATAATAAAGAGTTTTCTGCACTGTCGTCGGTCGGTTCTTCTGGCTTCGGAGCCTCTGAAATCTCGGTTTGCAATTCAGGTGATTTTTCAGCGGCACTCTCCTGTGCAAACCTTGCCGTTTTCTTCTTGTTTCTGGCGATGAATTTATTAATCAGCAAATCATTTTCGCTCATGTTCTCTTCGTCCAGCTCGTCCATGTCGGGAGCACTTTCCTCCTCTTCCTTGGCAAGCAGTTGGGCATAATCGGGCACGGGATTGAATATTTTCTGTTCCAATGCACGAATCTCTTCCTCATCGTTATTACCAAAAGTATCGAGGAAGTGGGAAATGGTGTCATCGGTGTCTTTAGCTTGTTCCTTATCGTCGGCAGGATAGAAATTCTGGAATTCGTCCGGCATCTCCCCTACCAAATCAGCCAGCACATTTCTGTCGCCTATTGCAGCGGCAGCCTTTGCCAAAAATGATGCACGTTCCAACTCGCCCATATTCGCCATGTTCTTCTGCAAGAACAATATGCGGGCAGGAAGAAAATAAGGATATTCTTCCATGAGGTCCTCTGCCATCTCCCTGGAGAACTTGGCATCGGGATCGGTCATCAGTTTATCAAATAGCTTGGCGCGCTCAGTTTTTTCCATGATTCAGTTTTTACCAGTTACCGGCTGTTGCGTTAAATATCAACATGACCAACTCATCTGTAATTTGTCGGCACAATTCTTCCTGCACATTTGTCAACATTTCCGAAGAATCGAAATCGCGAAATGCCGAGAATGACTGATCCACACTGTTATGCGGTTGATGATAGTCTTCGTATTTCACACGGATAGTAATCGTAAGACGTGTCTTCGAAGCAAAGGCATCTTCTGTTACAGCCTGTGGAGAAAGAGAATAACCTGTAATTTCACCTTCAATGGAAAGGTCAGTCTTCGAGCTGTCAACAATTCTCAAACGGGTCTGCTTGGTATAGTTGTCGGCGAGGGCATTCTCAAACATAGGTTGCAATGGCGCATAAACCATCGGCGCACGGATTGGAAAATTTCCTATACTGATGGTTTTATATATGGAATAGTCGAGGGCTGCGCCGTTCAATTTATAACTGATTGAGCAGGATACAGCCATTAAGACTATAAGCACAGACAGCAACAGTTCGATGATGCGTGGTCGTTTCATTCTAATTCGTATTCTTTAATTTTTCTATATAATGTACGTTCCGAGATTTTCAACTCTTCAGCAGTTTTCTTGCGTTTCCCACCATTGCGCTCCAACGAACGACGAATGGCCTCTTTCTCTGTATTTTCAAGCGTCATGGATTCTTCCTCCTTGATAGGAGTATGCAACTCATGCGCCAAAGCGGGATTGCTTCCCAAGAACGACTTCTTCTCCATTCTCATCGGAAGCATGGTAGCCTGTTCTTCATAGAAATTGTCCTGCTCATAGAATTCGTCAGTTACAGGAGGAATCAGCTTGCCCTTGATTGACGTATCGCCACGGTGTTCCACGGCGGCACGCAGTTCGGTCAGCTCCTTCTTCATTTCAAACATCATTTTGAAAATGATTTCACGCTCTTTTTCATAAGCATGATGCAACTGCTCCTGTGCAACGGCAGGAGTATAATCCTCACTGCTGTCGGGAATATATGTTTTCAACTGTTCAACACCGATTTCCTTACCGGCTTCAAACAGAGAAATCTGTTCAATGACATTTTTTAATTGGCGCACGTTACCCGGCCAACGGAAACTTTTCAATCTTGCTTTTGCGCTCTCATCAAATTTCACTTCGGGCATTCGATAGGTCTCGGCAAAATCACGGCTGAATTTGCGCGTCAACAACAAAATGTCCTCACCTCTGTCACGCAACGGTGGCACAGCGATAAACACGGTAGAAAGACGATAGTACAAATCTTCGCGGAATTTACCCTCACGGATAGCCTTCATCATATCCACATTGGTAGCAGCCACCACACGGATATTGGTTTTCTTCACCTCAGAAGAGCCCACACGGATAAATTCGCCAGATTCCAACACCCTCAACAGACGGGCTTGGGTGGTCAACGGCAATTCGGCAACCTCATCCAAGAAGATAGTACCGCCATTGGCCTCTTCAAAATATCCTTTACGATCAGAGATAGCACCCGTAAAAGCGCCCTTCTCGTGGCCGAACAACTCTGAATCAATCGTACCTTCGGGAATTGCGCCACAGTTCACGGCAATGTATTTCGCATGTTTGCGTGCACTGTAACCGTGGATGATTTTCGGAAAGAATTCCTTACCTGCTCCACTTTCACCGTTAATCAAAACAGATAAGTCTATCGGAGCAACCTGAATGGCTCTTTCCACAGCCGACAACAGTGCCGGGGAATTGCCAATAATTCCAAAACGTTGCTTCGCTTGTAATATTTCAGGAGATATATTATCCATCGGCATAATTATTGTTTCAGAAAAACAAAGTTAGAAAATAATAAGTAATCTATCAACTTATTTCACGATGTCATTTAAAATTTTGGGTAATGACAACTCCGCACATTTAATTCGGGAAATCAATTCCTCGCCCGAAACCGTAAGTTCAAAGACCATTTGGCGCTTGTCCATTTCGCCACTGTGACGCATAATGTAGTTCTTCTTTTCTACAGAACGTATCACCTTTGACGCATTACTGTGAGTCAGCCCCATAAGTTCAGCCAGTTGACCCGAAGTCAGATACTTCTCATGACTAAGCGAACAAAGTAACAGCCCCTCATTGAAACTGAGGCCGTAACTCTGTTCGAAATGGAGCTCAAACTCTCCTATTGCCCTATAAACTTCACGCAATTTACATAATTCGCGTTCTGCCATTTTTCTATTTTGTAAACAATACTTGATCTATAGCTTCTTTCAAATTTGCTTTTGGAAGCAAACCTTGAACAACCTGAGGTTGTCCTTTCATAGGAACAAGCAACATTGTAGGAACTGAACGGATACCGAAAAGCTGAGCCAATTCAGGTTCCTGGTCAATATCGACTTTGTAAATATA
Source organism: Muribaculaceae bacterium (assembly GCA_020026215.1). Classification (GTDB taxonomy): domain Bacteria; phylum Bacteroidota; class Bacteroidia; order Bacteroidales; family Muribaculaceae; genus Limisoma. Next base: position 32,540 of record JAHHQT010000005.1, on the reverse strand, counting down.
CATCTTGCCTTTGTATTCGCCACCCAATTCCTCCAAGATAGGACCTAACTTTTTGCAAGGGCCGCACCAAGTAGCATGGAAATCAATAAGACAAGGTTTATCACCTAAGTAATTCCATTCTTTATTGTTAGTACGATAATCAATAACTTTAGTTCTAAACATTTCAGTCGTCATCACGATAGTATTTCCCTTTTGTGCGACTGGAGTAGCCTTTTGTTCCGTAGTCACCTTAGCAGGTGCAGTTTGTGATTTTTTACTTTGAGCACATGAAGTAAATGTCATTGCTCCAACCAAAAGACTCAGTAATAAGTATCTTTTCATATGTGTTCTAAATTAAAATTATTAGTTACGATACAAATATATATCAGAACCGACGCCAAAACAAGTTTCTTGTGGAAATAATTGAAACCGGTTAGCATTTTTTAATTAAAACACGATACAATCCGTGAGGTTGTGAAAAAATTTCACCAAAAACTTGCACACTTAAAAACGAAAAACTAACTTTGCATCGCTTTTTCACTAAACAACAGTTCGAAAATAGCTGCTCGGATGGTGGAATCGGTAGACACGAAGGACTTAAAATCCTTTGGCTATTGCAGCTGTGCGGGTTCAAGTCCCGCTCCGAGTACAAAAAGACGTTAACCAATCGGTTAGCGTCTTTTTGTTTTATGCCTTTTTGCACGTATCAGCAATAGATTTCCCAAGGGTAACATAATAGAGTTGTTAGTTAGCGCACTATTCCCACCCTCCATTAAGACCAGACTTTGCTTCGGGAATAACAACTCTTATTATCCTCAATCCATAGAGTACAAATCAGTAATAGTGTGTCCTATAATTTAGACAATCTTACTTTGGTTTATAATCTCTTATTATCTAATTTTGCAACATTGGAGTTAATTCAAAAAGACACCAGCCTAAGACTAAAAGTAAATGGACTCAAAAAACTGCATGATTGTTGATTTGGATAAGCGTGGTGATAAACGAATGTTTATTACTGAAAGCGTTGCAAGTATAAACAAAAACAGGAAAGGCTTATGGGCTGTAACTTTTAAATCTTCCCAACACATATTCAGTTACAACCCTTCAAGACTTCTCTACTTAACCAAACCAAAATCAATAAATTTAGAAGAAAAAGGTTTATATATCAATAACAGACACATCACTAATTCCAACGAAGTCCTACTATTCACAGACGGAAGACATTCTTTCTATCATATTACCTACAAAAACGGCTATTACGAAAATCTTGAAAGCAAATATGTTTATATCACACGTACTGCTATAAACGACAACAATGGCTCTTTATGGGAATATCTTAAAACTTTGGCAGATGAAACAGGACTAATTAGCGACGATGATGAGAGTATCCTCTCAAAACAGTATGAATTAGTTGACCTACACCGTGACAATGTACCTTTAGCTCAATATTTAGGAGATAAATCCGAATTAAAGATTTACCCCAAACAGAATCACATCTACTACCCTTTTGGTTGTAATGCAAGTCAAAAGAAGGCTGTCGAACGAGCCCTAACACATCAAGTCAGTATAATTCAAGGTCCTCCAGGGACGGGAAAGACTCAAACCATTCTTAACATCATCGCCAATCTTATAATAGAAAGAAAAACGGTTTTGGTCGTATCCAATAATAATTCAGCAGTAGAAAATGTCCACGAAAAATTAGAACATGAAGGTCTTGATTTTATGGTGGCAAAACTTGGTTGTGTTGAAAACAAGGAACATTTCATTTCAAATCAGCCCAAATATCCAATAATGAATGATTGGATATCAAAAGAACCATCACTAATACAATCACTGGCGTTTAATTCACTTCAAACCGTCTCCCAATGCTTTGATGAACAAACTCAAGAAGCACAATTAAAGGAAGAATATGACGAACTTTTAAAAGAATCAAAATATAATGAAATGCTCGGGAATGACATTACAGATTACAAATGGTTATTCCAAAGCAAGTCTTCTAAACTTATAAAAATATTAAACCTCTATCAAAGAATTGTTGAAAAGGGAAAGAAACCCAATATCCTATTTCGTTTAAAATACGCTTTTAAAATAGGAATAAAAGCGTTCTCTTTTTTTAACAGGAAACCAGCAGACGTTATTTCTACACTGGAATCGGCATACTATACTGCACGTAAGTCCGAAATAGAAAATGACTTAACTGCCATTAACACTCATCTTAAAGATATAGATATTCAACAAAAATTAACTGTACTTCGTTCTTCATCACTCCAACTCCTAAAGCATACAGTTGCACAAAGATACAATCACGCACAAAGACAGGAATTCACACTACCCGAAATTAAAGGAAAATCCTGCCAGTTCTTAAAGGAATATCCTATCGTGTTAAGCACAACGTATTCAGCCAAAAGTTGTATCAACAAAGACATGGTCTTTGATTATGTAATTATGGACGAAGCGTCACAAGTTGATATTAAAACAGGTGCGTTAGCTCTATCTTGTGCGAACAATGCCGTTATCGTAGGAGACGACAAACAACTGCCAAATGTAATTACAACAGAAGAAAACAAAGCATTAAACGCTATCTATTCAACCTTCAATGTTGATGATAAATATAACCCTATCACACATAGTTTTCTTCAATCATGCATAGACATTTTCCGAAATGCCCCCATTACCTTACTCCGAGAACATTACAGATGTCATCCTCTAATTATCGGTTTCTGCAACAAACGGTTCTATGACGGAGAACTTATTACAATGACTTCAAACGAAAGTGAAGAAAACACATTACAAGTCATACGGACAGTAAAAGGCAACCATGCTCGCAAACACTTTAATCAACGTGAAATTGACGTAATCACACAAGAAGTATTACCCTCTTATAAAGATTCAGAATCAATAGGCATTATCACTCCTTACAGATTACAGGCTTTAGAAATAAATAAAACCTTAAAGAAGGATATAGCAAGTACAGTACACAAATATCAGGGAAGAGAATGCGACACTATCATTATGAGTATGGTTGACAACACACCTACAGAATTTTCTGATGACCCTAACCTACTTAACGTGGCGATTTCTCGAGCAAAAAAGCATTTATGCATTGTAACTAATAATAATGAGATAGACAAAGATTCTAATTTAGGTCAATTAATTGCATACATACAATATAATAACTTTGAAATAAAGGAGAGCAAACTACACTCGGTTTTTGACTTACTATACAAACAACATACAGAAGAGCGTTTACAATATGAAAATGAGCATCCAAGTATATCAGAATATTTATCAGAAAATTTGATTTATGATGAACTAAGAAAAGCTATTGATAAATTAAGATGGTCAAATATTGATATTATTTGTCACTATCCATTATCCAGATTGATTGCCAATTGGGATTTATTGGACAGTCAAGAAAAGGCATTTGCAACAAGTCCTTTTTCTCATGTTGACTTTTTAATTTATAATTCACTCACCAAACGACCTCGTCTGACCATAGAGGTTGACGGTTGGCATTTCCATAAAGAAAATGAAACACAACAATCCCGAGACATACTCAAAGACCAAATTCTAACAAAATACGGATTATATCCTAAACGAATTACAACGACAGAGACTGTAAATACAGAAACGATAATAAAACTTTTAGAAAATTCATTAGTAGTATAAAATAGATTCTGCATTTCGTTTCAAATTTCCTCGAAATTCAAAAATTAGGGTTAAATTTGTTATTGGAGAATTTATACGCTATAATATCACTTTAAAACTAATTAATAAACTACATACAAATGAAAATCAAATCCCTTATTTTAGTAGGACTTGCTGTGGCCGCTGTAGGATGCAAGCAACAGGCTGTGCAGGATCCGCTTCCTTCATGGAACGATACTCCTGTGAAACAACAAATCATCGAATATCTTGATGTAAAAGCTGAACAAATTCCGGTTGAAGACCGTGTGGCTGTCTTTGATATGGACGGTACAATCATGTGCGAAGCTCCGCTTTGGTGCGAAATAGCTGTGGCTGCCAACGGTATCATGGAATTCCAAAAGGAAAATCCTGCCATCAACCAAACTGAATACTACAAAATGGCTCAGAAATTGGTGGAAAATCCAGCTGACTCAACCGTGCTTAACAACTGGTTCGTTGACGGCAAGAACTATTTGGACTCTGTGGTACACAATGCGTTCAAGGGTGTTGACCACGAAGTATATATTGACTTCGCACACAAATTCTTAAAAGAAACTAAAGTACCAAGATACGGTATGCCTTATGCCGAGGCTTTCTATCAACCAATGCTTGAATTGATTGATTATCTAAAGGCTAAACAATTCGAGATTTATCTGGTTTCCGGTTCTATGCAAGGTGTCGTTTGGGCAGTTGCTCCAGAGGCTACAGGATTGGACCGCCGCAACCTTATCGGTACTGTTCAAAATATGTTAGTGTCTTACCCAACTGAAGGCAAGGCTTCTTTCAAAATTGAGAACACTATCCGCAAACCTAAGAACAACAGAGACGGCAAAACTGTGAACATCTACAACCATTGCGGTAAAATTCCTGTAATGGCAGTCGGTAATACTACAGGCGACTTCGGTATGTTTGAAATGGCATCAACCAGTCCTTATCCACACTTGGCAATCCTTATCAACCACGATGACGGTCGCGAATACATCTACGAACCGTGGCACGGAAAAGGTATGCCGGGATGGCAAGACACACTTAAAGTCCACAACTGGATTCAAGCTGATATGTCAAAAGAATTCAAGACTGTTTGGATGACTAAACAAAACGCAAAATAACAAAACCCTCGGTTTTAAAACGATGAGCTGAAGATTGAATTTCCAAATCGGGATTCAGTCTTCAGTTCTTTTTTACGCCACTTTCATACATTTCCCATACAGACCCCTGCACGGCAATCCTGCAGCACAAGCCAATAAAAAAGGTTTCTTCACAATGAAGAAGCCTTTTCTGTATCCTATCATTTATCATGTCTGAACAAATGGATAATAAACCACAGCAAGATGGCAGGGAACGCCAAATACACCAGCCATGTCGCCACGACGGTCACGTAACCTATCAGCTTTACAATTACCTCCATACTCCTGCTTTTTGATGTACGACAAATATAGTCAAAATAAACATTTCTCCGTTCAGAACAGAGCATAAAAAAGCGTCCCTCCAAAAGGAAGGACGCTTTATTCTTAATTAAAAGAGTAATCTATTAAAGGATAACTTTTTTAACAACTACGTTACCGTTAACAACAGCTTTAACGATGAATGCACCGTTAGCCGGAACAGTGATTTCAGCGGCATTTTCAACAGATGCAACCTTTTGACCTGTGATGTTGAAGATTTCTATTGACTCAGCAACTTCGCTAACTGCAACGACGTCACCGCTTACATTGATAGTAACAGCAGGTACAACGTTTTCAGCCATACCACTTACAGTATCCTCATATCCCTCTTGAGAAATTTTGTACACTCCAATTCCATTGAAGCATTTATAGGTAACCAACAACATAGCCTGTCTCCCCTGCGCATCCTGTGGTAATTTAACAAAATCCAAACAATGGTAATAATTTCCGCCATCAGACATTTTACCAAATCCATCAGCAGGAATAGTCCATAGTGATTCCATAGACGAAAATGAAGAATTTGCACCAAACGAAGCGATTACAGTTTGACAAGAATGTCCGCCATTGTATTGCCCCTCTGAATAAATCAACAAACGAGACCCTATTTCAGCCTCCAAAACACCATTTGTATTCACTTGGGGAACAACATTTCGACTCTTATCTACATTTGCAAAAGAATCTTTCAAAATTCCCTCTTTATCGTAAAAAGCCGGGAATGTAGTACCTCCATCAATATAAAAGCCCTTTTGTACACCTGACCGACTACCATCCCTAACAAATCTAAAGGCTGAACCTGTAGAAAATGTTGATTGTTCAGCAGGGTATGTTTCTTGAATAGAACAGCCAACATCTCCATTCCAACCACCTGTCCAATTTGTTGTTCTACGTTTTAATGTCCATAGGAACACATTCCGATTTGTATTGCTGGCAACAGCACCAATTGTGCAATCTGCCTGCACGCCAGTTAAATCTCCAATAACATCACAATAATCAACACGCCCGATAGCACCACCAAACGAAAGGTCTCCTACCGACTTCAGCGCCCCATTGTCCAAATTACATAAAAACACTTGATATGAACCAGAACCTGAAAAATTCGGATTATAGGAAGCGACATAGAAATGTCCGTATTCATCAAAGCCGATTTTAGACAAACCCAATACTTTGATATAAGATTCACCTCCGTTTTTCACTAAAATTTCGCCAAGATATTTGCCCGTATAAAGGTCATATTTTTGGATTGTTCCATCCGAGGATTTTCCAACGTAAACCACACCATCCTTTGTCGTACAAGAAAGGGCTGATTTATCCACAATCTTTGAATCTTCAAATCCTCCGTGATTTCGATCACAAATCCATAAATTCTCACAGTGCAACCCTTTTAAATCGGGATAATGAAAGCTATCATTAACAGCAAGGAGATTTGTACCTTTTAGAATCCAAGGTAAAAGAAGTAGAATTAATAATTTTCCGTTTTTCATATATTTTAGATATTAAAGATTTAATTTCGTCCAAATATAGTAAAATTTCTCCTAACCTACTGAGCAGGAAATAAAAAAGCGTCCCTCCAAAAGAAAGGACGCTTTATATTTAATTAAAAGAGTAATCTATTAAAGGATAACTTTTTTAACAACTACATTACCGTTAACAACAGCTTTAACAATGAATGCACCGTTTGCTGGAGCAGCGATTTCAGCAGCGTTTTCAACAGAAGCAACTTTTTGACCTGCAATGTTGAAGATTTCAATTGATTCAGCAACTTCGCTAACTGCGATAACGTCACCGTTTACATTGATAGTAGCAACAGCTACAACGTTTTCAGCTACACCACCTTCAGCATTGTAACCTTCTTGAGCGATTTTGTAAACTGAAAGACCGTTGAAACATTTGAAAGAAACAAGCAACATAGCTTTTTTGCCTGCAGCATCATCTGGCAACATAACACGGTCAAGACAGTGTACACGTGTACCGCTATCTGAAGTATTACCCATACCGTCAGCAGGAACAGTCCATAATGCTTTCATTGAAGAGAATGCAAGAGATTCGTCAACTGAAGTTACGATAGCTTGACATTTGTGAGGAGCGTCATATTGACCTTCTGAGTAAACGATCAAGTTAGTACCAATGTTAGCTTCAGCAACACCGTTAGTACCAGCTGATGGGCAAACAGTTTTACCTTCGTGAGTTACATTACCTTCTTTATCTGTAGTTGTATAGTCAACGTTTTCGAAAGAGTCCATCAAAGAACCGTCAGAGCCGTACAATGCAGGGAATGTTGTGAAACCATCAACATAGAACATTCCTAGCTCACCACTAGCAGAACCGTCACGAACTAGTTTAAGAACTGAACCATAGCTGAAGTTAGTTTGGTCTTTAGGGAATGTACCAACAACTTCTTGATATGGAAGACCGTTCCAACCACCTTCCCAAGTATCAGCACCTTGAGCACGGTGCCACATGAAGATATTAATGTTAGAGCTACAAGCAGCAGCTACTGTACAACCAGCTTTTTCACCAGTCAAGTCACCAATAACGTCGCAATAATCAACACGACCGACACCACCTAAGAATCCAAGTTCACCAACAGATGTAAGTTCACCAGTTTCCAAGTTACACAAAAATACTTCATAGTTACCTGTACCAGCAGAGTTAGCAGAGAAAGTAGCTACGTAGAAGTGTCCATATTCGTCAAAACCAACTTGGTTAACACCTAGAGTTGTAACGTAAGCTTCGCCATTCTTTTTAACTTGAATTTGGCCAAGATATTCACCAGTTTTGACGTCGAATTTTTGGATTGTACCATCTAAAGACTTTCCAACATAGATAGTTTTACCGTCAGTTGTTGCAGTACGGACTGATTTGTCAGCCAATGTGCTCGCCTCGAAACCACCGTGAACTCGGTCAAGGACCCAAAGGTTTTCGCATGTCATACCGTCAACTGTAGCATAAGTTTGACCATCTGTTTGAGCAGCAGCAAAAGAAGAAGCAGCCATCAACAAAGCAGATGCAGAAAGTAAAAATTTCTTCATAATTTAATAGTTTTAGTTAGTTTGATTGTTTTAAATTTTAAGGTGGAAATGGCTCGAAGACCAAATACACGATGCTAAGGTAGCCATTCCATTTCATATGTGCAAGAGTTTTAATATGAAATTTTTGTTTAAAAACATTAATCAATAGAATATATGTTTTATAACATATAAATTGTTCATTTTTCGCATAAAAGAACCGATTTTTATTGAAAAGATAAAACTTTTAGAATATTTATCAACTGTCCTTTCCGAAATGCCATAATAAAAAAACGTTCTTTCTTGTAAGGAAAGAACGCTTTTTCAATGGAGTATATCAGGTTATAAAATCACCTTTTCAATGACAGTCAAGGCATCTACGACAGCTTTGACCACATAGATGCCTTGACATTCGATAACAACGGATGAAATGTTGTTCAAACTTGCAACCAATTCCCCTGCTACATTATAAACTTCAAGCGATTCTACCTGACGGTTCAATGTGATGACATTGTCAGTAGCTACAATTTTCACAGCCTCTGCAATGTTTTCATCAACTCCTGCATCAGAACTATAAACGAAATTCATCACAGGAGACCATTCAGTAGTAACAGAGTTACCCTTTTCATTATAGTATTCGAATCGGGCACGTACATAATAGGTAGAGCCATTCTTCATGGAAGAACTACCCAATTTGAACTTGCTCAAATCATCAGTCACAAAATTGAAGTTTTGCATAGAAGTTTTGCAAGAACCACGAGGAGCAAAAGAAGTAGTACTACTTACATTCACAGTACAAAGCTTGATACCCCGTTCTGGTCTTACAGAAATTTGAGAGTTACTATATAATGTAGTACCGTTAGTTGAAGGAATGACAAATTGAGGAACGGCAGGAACCATATTTTTCACAGTGAAGTCGATAGTTTCACTTTCCAAGCGTGATGCTCCAGCAACGATAGTCACCTTCAAATAGTATTTTGAATTACCCATCAAAGTATATTCAGAAACAGCTACTGAATTGGCTTTGGTATTGGCTTCAAAAACAACACTCTTGAACAATTCATCGCGGGCAATCATCACTTTGAATTCAGCATTTGCTACATTCATCCATTTAATGGTCAAATCATCTGGACAGTTCATTGCCCCTTTGGTTGGATAAGTCACACTAAACGCATCGACAGAGAATGAAGATACCGAAGACTGAGCCGCCATAGCATTGTGAGGTCTGGTCTTCACGCTCCAATAACAAGTCTTGCCTTGCATGAAGTCATAGACATCTGAAGAATATACTAATGTTCCAGGCACTTCCTTGCGAACCAAAATCTTGTTCATTTGAGCATCCTCGACAATGGGGATTTCTGAAACTTCTGCATACCTGTCGATTTGAGTTGGAAGATAGCAAGAGCTTTTGTGCCATTGGTTGGATAAATCAAAGAAGGCTTTTCAACAGATTGTGTAGCTGCACCCACAAAAGTGGCACTGTATTCGTTTCCATAGCGGTCCAAGACGGCTACAGCATAATTACAATTTTCCACATCGTCATCAGCAACACCGAAACCCGGAGAGCGACGATCTTCCTTAGGCAATGTATAGTTTTTAGCTTAGCTAATGCCAACTAAATATTGAGCTTCCTTGTGAAAATCAGCAGGAGCAATACTCTTAGGAATTGCATAAACCGAATAACGGACATTATCAGGACCATCCCAAGTCAATTCACGCCCATTGCGTGCAACATTTGAAACGGCTCCCGGACAAGTCACCTTCATCCAATTAAAAGCAGGTGTGAATGCCACATTCTGATACATATGGTCACGCAAGTAACCCATCAAATATTGACGCTTATTGCTCGCGTGGCGTTTGTATTTCAAGTCAGCCCACGGGAAGAACACATAACCCGGAGCATCGTTCTTAGCCACATCACGAGTCAATTGGATTTGTTCTTCATATTCAGGGAAAGTCAAGAATTCGCAATCACTGTTTTTACCGATATTTTGGCTGACATAGCAATGACGGTCAAACTTATCTGCCACCTCGCACCACCAAGTTGAAATCTCTGCGAAATCAGCTGATGAATGACCAATTGGCCAATAAACTTGAGGAGAGATAAAGTCGATAGAACCTTCTGACAACCAAGCCAAAGGATCAGATGCGATACCGTTGTATTGCCAGTCACTGCCTGAAGGACATGGGCGAACACCATATTTGTCAGCCACAGCCTTGGATGTTCCGGCAATACCGGCAGGACCAATACCGAAACGTACCCACGGTTTGTGAGCTTTAATATAGTCATTCACTTTTCTCACCATATCGTTGACATTCTTACGACGCCAATCCAATTGGGAAAGTGTACACCCTTGCTTTTGTATTCATTGTACCACTTTGCATCATTAGAAGCAGGCAGACCATTTTGGTAGAAATAATCGTCAAAAACCACACCGTCAATATCGAATTTGCTCATAATATCAGCAATAATATCCACAATTCGTTGTTGCACCTCAGTAAGTGCCGGGTTAAGGATAGTCCAGACATTTGAGCCATTCTGATACTTCAGCAACCATTAAGTATGAGTTCTTTCATAGTCCAATTCAGAGCCACCAGATCCATAGACTCCATTCTTGGAAATACAATAACGGTATGGGTTCAACCATGCGTAAACCTCAATACCGCATTTATGAGAACTTTCAATCAAATATTCGAACGGGTCGAATGCAGGGGCTTCACCACGACTTGGAGAAACATATTTTGACCAAGGCTCATATTTTGAATTATACATGGCATCAGCCATTGTACGCACATGATAGTAAATAGTAGTGAAGTTATTTCTTTGTAGTGAATCCAAATTTGATTCACAAATCTTCTTTGTAGAGTTGGCATTAGATGCCGTAATCAGGCTTGACGGCCAATCCTGGATAAAAGCCGACATCCATACGGCACGATGCTCATGCTTATTAGCAGAAACTGTAGCAGCCACTGAGAATATGCACAAAAGCAAAAGTGCTGAATATAAAAATTTTCTCAGAGCATAAATAAAATGATAGCCATTCCTTAATCGAATGAGATTAGAGGAACAGCTATCATTAGATTAGTCAAATTTTAATAAAATACGCTCAACTAAAAGAGTTTAGCTTTGTGAGAGTTGATAGTGATACCCAGAATCTTATCTGTAACTACTGGAACATCTACGATTTTGCTAGTCTCATAATCAAAGTATTTCAAACCTGTTGTAAGAACCGGTTTAGGATCTTTAGGATCACGGTTGAAACCGAACCATACATTACCTGTTTCAGTATCTACAGCCATTTGAGTAACGAATGCACCTTCAGTGGCAGTAGCGTTAAGAGGGTCAGCATCCAACAAGAACTTGTGGTTGTAAGCATCACGGCCTAGTGGAGTTTGATCTGCAGGAAGGTCGTAAGCGTAAAAACCGGCATTTTGCAATGTTCTCCAAACATAAAGTTTACCACGTTTTTCATCAATAGTGAAACCTTTGATTGTAGTTGAAGGAAGTATAACTTTATTAGGCTCTGGATTAGTCTTGTAATCTTTACCGATATCACTTGTGCGGAAACGATAGATACCTTCTCCGTTGAAGCATTTACCCCAATAGTAGACACCTGCTTTGTCTTTGTAAAGAGAACAGCTGATTGCACCGTAGCTCATGCTCTTGTTGTAGTAAGCCAAACCGTCATTTTCTACGAAGTAATCATTCTTTTCTTTTTCACCGCGAGTTGTAAGCATTGCTTTGCGGATACCAGCGTTACGGTCTGTGTAAAGAAGGTATTCACCGTCAACCATACCGAAGTAAGGATCGAAGAATGCACCTTGTCCAACGTTAGAAACGAACAAGTTTGTTGCAGTTCCGTCCGGGCTCATTACATTGATTTTACCATCACCTTGAACACCAGCTTCATCATTGATATAAGTGTATTGTTTACCACAGTCAAGGATATAAATCCAACTTGTAACATCACCACCTGCATCTTTAACGTCAGCAAATACCAAGTTAAATGGAGTAACACCACTACGAACACCCATATCGAAAGGCAAGTTCTTAGTTCCTTCTGGAAGATCTTCTTCAGGGATAATCTTCATAGCTTTAACGTTACCACCGATTGTAGCAAAGTAAACTGTTGAATATTCTTTGTCAGCACCAACTTGTACGTTTACATAAGAGTCAGACAATTGACGGTTTTCGCCATCAACATCAAACCAAGTCTTAAGAGTGATACGTTGAGAACCGATGTTAGAGAATCTCAATTTACCAGGATATTCTACATTACCTTGTGCGTCAGCGAAACCTGTGAATGAAGTCATTACTTGACCTTCTTCATTAAGAGTTCCTTCTGGGAAAGACCATTCGTATTTAACTTTCAAATTTTGTGGGTTCGGTAAGAAGATATCGAAATCTACACTAACATCTTTGATAGTGATGACATCAGCACTTTGTTCTTTGATAGAAAGAACTGGAGCAATATCGTAAACCATCAAAGGATATTCACGAGAACCAACACCATCGATAGTCAATTTCACTTTGTAAACACCAGCTTTAGCATATTTGTGGATAGGGTTAGCTTCGTTTGAAGTTTGACCATCACCAAAGTCCCAAGTGATAGGGCCTTGTTTTGCAGAAGTGTTTGTGAATTGAATATCTGAAACAACATAGTAATCCAATAAATATTGGTCACCTGCAACAGCATAAGTGAAATCTACATCTTTAGATGGGAATGTTGTGTATTCTGGGTCTTTTTCAACACATGATACCAACATCATCACCAATGTTGCTACTAAACTGATATTTCTAATTAACTTTTTCATTTTTCAATCACGTTATTAGTTAAGTTCAACTTCTTTTACGTCAGTTGTATAACCTACGTTACCAACAGTATCAACAACTTTGAATGTTACACCGTATTTGTAAGAACAATTGTAAGATACTGAGTAAACACCATCAGACACGTTGTAAATCCAATCTGTGAAAGGAATCAAAGAAATCAAATCTTTGAATACAGGCATATAGTTACGACGTACAGTAGTAATTGTACCACCAGTGTTGTCATCATAACGGCAGAATACCCAAGGAGAAGATTCGTAAACGTCATAAAGGACTTTACCTTCAACTGTAGTATCTAGAGGAACTTCAACATAAACTGTTGTACCATTAACGATGTCGATATAGTATTTACCTACAACGTTCTTTTCATCGTCTTCAGTAAATTCTTTAGTGTACCATACATCTGATTTATCGCCGGCTTCCAAAGTTGCCAAAGCGTCAAGTTCGCCATTAGCGTTTAGTTGTGGATATTTAGCGATAACACCTTTGATTTGTTCCAATGTAAAATCGTAGTTGATATAAACATCACGCAAATCGTGGTAGAATGTACTGTCTTTTGTCAAGTAGTCAACAACTTTACCTGTGAATTCTTCTTGGAAGCCTTCTGGGTAAAATTTGTCAAATTGATCTTGATCCCATTCTTTTACGTCTGCCCAAGTGACAGATTTCAAAGTGTTAGTAGTTGAGAACTTAGCATTCAATTCAAATTCGTGACCATTCCAAGTAGCCATGCTATGAGGGTAACGGCCAAGGATATCAGCTGCACGAACTGTATCATTCAAAGCGAATGTTTGAGTGTAAGCTAAACTTTTTGTCAACTTCAAAGTAGCAGAAGCGCTTTGAGTACGTGAAGTCAGACCCCAAACTTCTGCGTGATCAGGAGTATGTTCTTTGTCAGTATAGTATTTGCCTTTGAAAGCAACAGAGTCACCTGCGCTAGCTACCGTACTACCTAACTCCCAAGAAACAGTAGGCAAAGCTTGTCCAACTTCCAACAAGTCATCTCCGAAAGGATCATGAACGGCACAAGAAGACATTGCAAGCAATGCTACGGCCATCATTCCTATTTTATAATTAAATTTCATAATTAAATATCTCTTTTAATAAAACTTAGTCTTGTGTTAAAGAAGTACGTTCCCCTGCAGGAAGAGCCCAAATCATTGGTTCGCGAAGCCATTTGTAGTTTTTGTAAGCTCCTAGGCGTTCCAATTCTTTACGGTTATATTTTTCTTCTGTTTCAGGGTCGTAGTTGATACGTTGAATCCAAGTATTTTCTTTTTCAGCATCAGTCAAGCCGTCAATCCAATAAGATGCGTACAAGTTATATGGACGACGAAGTCCCGGATAGATAATTTCATTGTTAGCACCAATACCATAGCTGTTACGAGTATTACTATAGTGGTAACGACGCATATCAGTCCATTGTTCTGGTTGCATATACATTGCGATGTATTTTTGAATCATCAAGTCGCTCAAAGTATATTCAGCTTCATTGAAGAACCAGTGTTGGTTACCCGGAGTTTTAGGGTTAGTCACACCCAATACAGGACGTGGTGTCGGTTTTCCGTCTTCGTCTTTAGCAGGTTGGTCAACGTTTTCAATGAATGCGTCAACAATTGCGTTCCAACGAGCTTCTGAATATTTAACTACACCTGGTTCAGTACCATCACGTGGGTCCAATTTTTGGTAAGCACCTGTAGGCAATACCATACCTGGATAACCGATGTCCGGATTCTTCTTTTGGAATGCTTCCAAGTGACGGATAATGTTGTTGCGAGTAGCTGTTTTAGCCAATTCACAAGCAGCGACCTTGTCACCCATCCAGTATTTAGCTTCAGCTTGGATAAAGTAAAGTTCTTCCATAGTTACCAATGGAATGTAAGAATCTACTGAAGATGCGTATGCACCGGCAAACATATCAGGGAAGTTAACTTGTTTGTAAGAAGAACCAGCACCGATATTGTTTTCCAACCAACGAAGTTTAACTTTAGATTGTAAGTTTGTTGCAGAGATAGGACCTTCGCGAGGTACAAACAACAACGCGATACGAGGGTCATCACCATAACCTCTGAAAGGCACAAAATCACCAGCTTTTTTTTCATCAACTTTATTGAATACACCTAAACAATTTTCCATAAAAAACTTAGAAGGAACAGCTTGGTCAAGTTCGTTTTTACGAGATTCCCAGGAGTTGATAGCCGGTTGAGCTTCACTCCAAGGAGAGTTTTGTTGTTGAGTACCACCGTCGAAGTTATAACGAGGTTCGCAACCGAAGAATGTTCCGTAAGTTGCATCTGAATGCCATACATCGATAGCTTTTTGAGCTGCATCGAAGATAGCTTGACAAGTTGCAGAAGATGTGTCGATGTTAGGAAGGTTACGTAGAAGAACACGAGCCTTGATAGCGTAAACCAAACCTTTCCATTTGCTCAAATCACCAGCGTAAATACGATCTTGTTTTGCAGTGATTTTTTGGTTAGATGGAGCATTTGTATATGCAGGATCATCAAACAACTTGATCAATTCATCTGCTTCTTCAAGCATCCATTTGTAGATACTTGATTGAGAGTCATAAGTAGGAGCATTTACAAGATATGCGTTAGAACGAGGCATATCACCGAATGCGTCAGTTGTCAATTGAGTTGACATCAAACGGATTGCACGTGCAATCAAAGAGTAGTTAGGTGAACCAACTTTTTCAGCGTTTTTGATTAATTCGTTGATGTTAGCACCTAGGTCATAGAAGTGACGACGCCATTGTGGGTGGCGGTTCATTGTCAAGAATTCCCAACCACTTTTGTATGCCAAGCTACCAGAAGGTGATTTACCCATAGTAGTCATACATTGTGACAAGAAATTATAATATTCGGCGTGGTCATAGTTAATGTGAGCAGCATAGAAAACCACTACCGGCAATCCAACCTCAGCTGTAATGCTAGCAGCTTTGTCGGGATTTTCGTTATCATCAAGCATGTCAGCACAACCAGTACTTAAAAGACCGATTAATAAAGACGATGCTATTAATTTCAATTTTTTCATACGATTTTCCTTTTTTAGAATGTTGCACTAAGAGTGAAGTTAAAGCTGCGAGTTGATGGGACGCTGTAGTTATCGATACCAGCAGAACCTGTACCACCACCTGAACCTGCCAAGATTTGAGGATCTGAACCAGTGTACTTAGATAGCAAGAACAAGTTACGTCCTGTTGCAGAAACTTTCAAACCTTTGATAGGGCATTTTTGAGCAAGCAAATGACTCAAGTCATAACCTACAGTTACATAGCTCAAACGGATGTAAGAACCATCTTCAATGAAGTTAGAAGAAACTGCATTGTAGTAGTTGTTTACAAAGTTGTGGTCCATGATAACCGGAGTTGTGTTTTTAACGTAAGTTCCGTCAGCTTGAGGAACAACACCGTTTACAACAACTTCGTGGTTACGATATTTAGTCAACAATTCTTCCATACCATTGCCGTTCAAGCCACGACGAGTAACGTTAACTACGTCACCACCGCAACGGCCGTCGAACAAGAATGATACAGACAAGTCTTTCCATGTGAAGTTAGAACCCAAACCTAACAAGAAGTCAGCTTCACGATTACCAATCAAGTTACCTTTAGCCGGGCTTACGATAGGATAGCCTTCAGCATTACAGATAATGTCACCGTTAGGAGTACGTTCGTAGTCTTTACCAGATACGGCAGTTGTTGAACCGTTCAAGTAAGCTGTTGGGAAGATATCTCCATATTGTGTACCTTGGATTTCAGACATACCTTCTGGAAGAGATTTCACTTTACCACGGTTGAATGAGAAATTAGCAGTCACACTCCAGTTGAAGTCTTTAGAACGAAGAATGTCTTGACCTAATGTCAATTCAAGACCTTTGTTTTCGATAGAACCTTCATTACGTGTCTGTAGAACGTTACCAGATGTTGGCGATACACGAACAGTAACAATCTGGTTATCAACTGTAGTAGAATACCAAGCTACGTCCAAACGAGTACGAGAATCGAAGAAACGCAAGTCAGCACCGACCTCCCAAGATTTTGTCATTTCAGGAACCAATTCTTTAGCTACAGCAGTTGTAGGATCGATACCCCAACCTCCATCAGGGAATACTTCCCAGTTTTTGAAGCTTGTAGTAAAGCGGTATGCAGGAGCATCTTTACCAACTTTTGCCCAGTTTCCACGAATCTTACCGTAAGAGAACCAGTCATTGCTCAAGTTGAACAATTCTGAGAAGATAAGACCACCGGTTACTGATGGGTAGAAGTAAGTTGGGTCAACTTGTTTAAGTGTAGATGAACCGTCATAACGAGCTGTTACAGATAATTGAGCCATACCACTATAGTCGAAACGAAGTTCACCGAAGTAACCGAATTTGTTTCTTTCAGTATGACCAAGAGACATAGGATAGTCACCGCTCATTGAGAACAAGTCAGGGTTAGTGTTCATGAAGCTATAGAAGTCACCTGATAGTAAGAAATCTTGACCAGACATTGTAGCTTCAGTACCACGGTTTTCCTTGTAGTCAGCACCGGCAAGTACATTGATAGTGTAATCATCAGCGAATGTTACATTATAAGTACCTAAGATTTGAGCTGTGAATTGAGAACTGTTTGAAGGGTTGAATGTAGCAGAACCGAATTTATAACGTTTGTCAGCCAAAGCGTTGCTTTCCGGATCTTTGAAGTCGCTATCAACGAAACGAGAAACAGTATATGATTCATAAGTAGAGAATCCCTTATCATAACCAAGTTTACCAGTGAATACCAAGTTTTTGATTGGTTCGTAGCTGATTTGGCCATTGATAATCATACGAGTAGAGTTTGTTTCACTCTTATCCATATAACGTCCGAAGTATGGAGATGTTGCAGCACTAATACGTTGAGCATCTGTCAAAGATTCCCAATCATCGTAACGGTTGCTCCAGTTTGGACGACCTTCTGTAGTTACATAGTCAGACATATCTTTGTTGATTGACCAACCATATACAGGAGACATTGAGTTACCAAATCCACGACTCTTGCTATTAATAAATGAAGAAGACAATTGGATTGTAACCTGTTCAGATGGTTTGTATTCACCTTTCAAGAATACGTTCAAACGGTTTTTGTAGTCTTCAGGAACTACACCTTCGTTGTTCATATAACTTGCAGATGCATAAGCGTTGAATTTTTCTGAACCACCAGAAATAGAAAGGTCATATTTCTGAAGGAAACCTGTTCCCAAGAAATCGCCTACATTATCGTAAACACGATCTTCAGATGTTAGGTAAGAACCCCAACCACCTGATGAGTTTTCTTTGTAGAATCCAGCAACACCACCGATGAATTGGTCTTGGATGTTTGGAGTCTTCAAGCAGTTTGACAATTCCCAGCTACCAGAAGCAGTAACTTTGATTTGTCCTTCTTTACCTTTTTTAGTTGTAATCATGATTACACCATTGGCAGCTTCTTGACCGTAAAGTGCAGATGCAGCAGCACCTTTCAATACGCTCATGTTTTCGATATCGTTCGGGTTTAAATCACCCAAGCTTGAACCGCTACCTCGAACCGGCATACCATCAACAATAACCAACGGCTCATTGCTTTGAGACGGGTTGATTGAAGAAATAGCACGAATCACAACTTGTGTAGATGAGTTAGGTGAACTACCACCTGTTGATACTTGAAGACCAGAAACCTTACCTTGCAAGCTGTTTGCAAAGTTAGCAGTAGAACCTGCTGTTACATCTTCAGCATCTAGAGATTGAACGGCGAAGTTCAATTTCTTCTTTTCTTGAGTTTGGCCCATGGCTGTAACCACAACCTCATCAAGTACTTGAGAGTCTTCTTTCAACTCTACATTGACTACGTCGCGAGATCCAACTTTAGTTTTAAAAGTTGTCATTCCGACATAACTGAAAACAAGGACTTCATTGTCCTTAGCTTCGATTGAATATTTTCCATCAAAGTCGGTTGCCACACCGCGTGAGGTACCATCCACCATGACAGTTGCACCAATTACAGGCAACTTGTCAGAAGCAGCAGTAACTACACCCGTTACAGTGCGGGCATAACCCACAACCGCAAAGAGGGAAAATAACAGTAACAATAGCTGTTTTCTCATAATTACTTTTTAGTTTTGTTTATATTCAAGGTTTTACTCTTATTTCTTGTTTATGTTAGATATAAAAAAGATTAACACTTATGAACCATTTTAACATCATAGTCTAGAAAACGTCTAATTATCGTGCAAAAATGAGTGATATACTGTTAAATTTAATGGTTTTGTGGTCTTTTTTCTACCTCAACATGGTCTACACCAATGCAGACTAACCACAAAGCTACAACAATATTTCGATATAACTAACAAAAGACGAATAAAATTATCGCTAATTTTAATATCATTTTATCGTTATACACAATAATTTATAATTATGAAATATTACTAAAATTTCGCAGATTACCTTATTCTACTAAAGATTTGACTGTTTTAACGAGTCCATTATATGTCATTTTAACAAATGCAATTCCTGAAAAATTTCTTAAATTAATAGACTCGCAATTTTTACCATCCGCAACTAACTTTCCCTGAGTATCATAAACCTCAACCAGGTCCATTTTTTGATTAAAGAAGACTTGGCCATCAGCAATTGTAATTGTCATGGCCAAATCTTCTGTTTCTATTTTTTCTACGTCACTTACATCATCCAACCATTGTGGAGCATATTCATTTCCATAGCGGTCAACGATAGTAACGGCAATTTCTCCTTTAATTTGAGAAGCTGTCAAGTTCACCTTATTATTATATAGGTGTGCCACCAAATATTCTGCTTTCAAGTTGCGTGCTTCGTGTGCAGTTCTTGCAGGCAAAGCGTAAACGGCATAACGTACATTGTCCACTTTATCCCAAGACAACTGAATACGTGTCAATCTCAAATTTTGGACTTTACCCTGAGCAGGAGCATTTTTCCAGCTGATGGCAGGAGTCAATGCTTTTGTAGAGAACACGTTTTCCCCCAAGTAGTCGAAATAGCTCTTTGAATTTTCTTTTTTGTCTTTGATACAAGAATATGAATAGAAAATTGCACCCGGAGCATTGTTTTTAGTCACATCACGGTTTATTCTGACTTGCGCAGCCATACCTGCAAAGTTTTTCTCACGAGAAGTTTTTTGGGAATCCTTAAAATATTCCAAACTGTGAGAAGTATAGAAGTGACGGTTAAATTTGTCAGCTACATTTGCCCACCAAGGACACAAAATGCTGAAGTCACCGGCACTGTAACCTCTTGCCCAATAAATTTGCGGAGAGATATAGTCCACTGATCCTGCTTGCAACCAAGCCAAAGGATCACAGAAAATTTGGTCGTATTGAGAGTCACTACCTGAAGTACAACGAGGCACACCATATTTGTCAGCAACCTTTTGGCTGGTTCCGGCGATACCGCGTGGACTGACACCGAATTTCACGTAAGGTTTCACTTGTTGTATCATGTCGTAAACTTGTTTGATAACCTTGTTTACATTTTCACGACGCCAGTCAGCGAAATTAGGTGTTCCTGATTTTTTCCATAGGTTATAGTCTCCTGCTGAACTGTTGGTAGGAATATTTGAAGGATAGAAATAATCGTCAAAAACAATACCATCCACATCATAGTTTTCAATAATGTCGCGACAAACATCCACAATACGTTGACGAACTTCAGGGATACCCGGATTCATAATCGTAGTATTGCCATGCTTCAACAACCAACCGCGGTTTTTCATGTCATTATCATTCGGAGTAGTATAATTGCTTCCTGTAGAGAAACGCATCGGGTTCACCCAAGCGTGGCATTCCATTTCGTTGGCATGACATTGTTCCACTACATAAGCCAATGGGTCGTAGGCAGGAGCCGCACCTCTTGAACCTGTCAAATAGTTTGACCATGGTTCATATTTTGACTTGTAGAAAGCGTCACAATTCGGGCGAACTTGGAAATAGAGGGCATTGTAATTTCCTGTAGCCATATCCCTGATGATTGTTGACATTTGTTGTTTTTGGGAATTGGCAACTGAGGTAGAAGTACCTGCTGATTGTGGCCAGTCAATTTGCCATACGGTAGCAATCCACATGCTACGAACTTCTGCTTTAGGTTGAACAGCATCCATTGCAGGAATACACAACAACGACAAGGCAGTTAAGATTACTAATCTTTTGAGTGATAACATTTTCGTTTTTAATTTACAGTTTAGGTTTGTGGTTTCAAAGTAAAGAAAAAATAATTTAAAATTATACGAATAAATACTAATATTATTAAAAAAAATGCCACAGCATACACTGTGGCAATCTACCTTTAACCTAAACACTTTCCATTTACCTAACTAAATCACTATAAGTCAATATTTAAATTAGCAATATTAGCCCTTACTTCTTCGTCTGTCACTTCGTAGTTCGCCAAATCACCAGCAAAATAGCGGTCGTAAGACGCCATGTCAATCAAACCATGACCGGATAAGTTGAACAAAATGACTTTCTTTTCTCCGGATTCCTTACAAGCCTTAGCTTCACGTATAGCAGTAGCAATAGCGTGTGATGATTCAGGAGCAGGAATGATACCTTCTGACTGAGCAAAGACAGTGGCAGCCTCGAAGGCTTCAAGTTGTGGAATATCCACAGCATCTATCAAGTTATCTTTCTTCAACTGGCTGACCACCGCACCTGCACCGTGATAACGCAAACCTCCGGCATGTATATTGGCAGGAGAAAAATTGTGTCCCAAAGTACACATAGGAATCAATGGAGTATAACCGGCTTCATCACCATAGTCATAATGGAAGATACCGCGTGTCAACTTAGGACAAGATGCAGGTTCTGCCGCAATAAAGCGAGTTTTGCGTTCTCCTGTAAAATTATGACGAATGAAAGGGAAAGAAATCCCTGAGAAGTTACTACCGCCTCCAAAGCAACCGATAACAATATCAGGATATTCTTCAGCCATCGCCATTTGTTTTTCAGCTTCAAGACCAATCACTGTCTGGTGCAACGCCACATGATTGAAAACAGAACCTAATGTATATTTACAATTGGATGTAGTATGAGCCAAGTCAACGGCTTCTGAAATCGCCAAACCCAATGATCCTTGATAGTTCGGGTTTTCTGTAATCATCCTACGTCCCGGACGAGTGGACATACTCGGTGAAGCAATGACTTCTGCGCCATACGCCTGCATAATACTGCGACGATAAGGTTTTTGATAATAGGAAACCTTCACCATATATACAGCCAATGCCAAGCCGAAATGTTTTGCCGCCAAAGCAAGTGCACACCCCCACTGCCCTGCACCGGTTTCAGTAGTAATGTTAGTGATACCCTGTTTCTTGCAATAATAAGCCTGAGGTATGGCTGAGTTCAACTTGTGCGACCCCACAGGGCTGGTACTTTCGTTCTTGAAATAGATGTGAGCCGGGGTATCCAAAACCTGTTCCAATCCGCGGGCACGAACTAAAGGTGTTGGACGCCATATTTTATACATATCTCTTACTTCCTCCGGAATCTCAATCCAGCGGTCAGTTGTATTTAATTCTTGTTTGGATGCCTCTTCTGATAATAAAGGATAAAGATCTTCCACCTGCAATTCTTTCTTTGTCACGGGATTCAATAGTGGCATAGGTTTAACAGGCATATCAGGTATAACATTATACCATGCTTCAGGTATTTCGTTTTCAGGCAATAAAAATTTCTTAGATTCTTTCATAGTTTCATATTGTATATTTATACATACTATTCTTCTGTTTCTTGCAAATATATGAATAATATTTTACTAAACAAACAAAACTAAAACTATTTTTTTTTAATTATTAAATAAATCGTGCTTTTACACCTAAAAATTAATACTTATGCAAATAATATGCAATAAATAGATAAAAAGAAGGCTGCCGAATTTCTTCGACAGCCTTTTTATGCATATTTGTAATCTACTAAATGGTTTGTTCCACACTCCAGACAAACGCACGCAAACCCAATTGCTTGCTGCCGTTGTCAAGGGCTTTCAACCCTGCAAGGAATTCATCAACGATAGAATCCTCAACTATAGTTACATAAGCGCTATTCAATGTAGGCCAAGCGTGTGATCCCAAGTGAGGTTCTCCTGTTT
The DNA here is from genome assembly GCA_020026215.1 of Muribaculaceae bacterium. Classification (GTDB taxonomy): domain Bacteria; phylum Bacteroidota; class Bacteroidia; order Bacteroidales; family Muribaculaceae; genus Limisoma. Next base: position 9,474 of record JAHHQT010000005.1, on the reverse strand, counting down.
TACTACCTGCACCTATCAAAGTTTCCCAACCAGTGAAACCTTTAATATTCAAACGAACCATCAAAGTATCAATATCTTCACGATGGGCCTGGTTAAATGTTATAAGGACTGCTTTCATAAATTACTTAGCTTTATTGTTGAATAATTTCAATTCTTTTCTTCTTTGGCGTTTGATACCGTTACCGGCAAATATACTGTACAATGTCGGAATGATAATCAAGGTAATCAAAGTAGAGAATGACAAGCCACAAGCGACTGTCATACCCAAGCCACGCCACATCTCAGAACCTTCACCTGTACCGACTGCCATCGGAATCATACCGAATACGGTAGTCAATGTTGTCATTAAGATAGGGCGCAAACGAGATTTACCTGAAGTAACCACGGCATGTGTAACGCCCAAGCCTCTTTCGCGACAAAGCATGATGTAGTCAATAAGCACAATACCATTGTTCACCACGATACCAATCAACATCAAGAAACCTAACAATGCCATTACACTCATTGGCGTACCTGTCGCAAACAGACCAAGGATGACACCTGTGAAACCGAATGGGATAGAGAACATGATGACAAACGGATAGGTTAATGACTCGAATTGTGATGCCATGATAATGAACACAAGTACGATAATCAATACCATCAACATAATCATATCAGAGAAGGTATCCTGTTGGTCTTCAAACATACCGCCCAATTGCCAAGTAAAGCCGGAAGGCATATCCACTTCGTCCATTACCTTGTGAGTGGCAGTAACCACATCACTCATCGCATAACCATGGGCAACAACGCACTTCACAGTAATCAAACGTTCACGGTCTTTTCGTTCAATGGTAGGAGGTGTCTGAGATTCCACTACTCTACCCAAGTCACGGATTTTCACTCCTTGACCGGCATTATTGTAAATAGTGATGTTTTCAATATCTTCCAAACTCTGACGATAAGGCAAGTCATAACGAATACGGATGTCATATTCATCACCGTCTTCACGGAAGTGAGAAGATACGTTACCATTGATGCGGTTGCGCAAGTAGGTAGCTGCTGTTGACATATTCAAACCGTTCAAAGCCAATTTTTCGCGGTCGAAGTCAACACGGTATTCCGGAGTATATTCATCACGGCTGATGTCCACCTGTGAAACAGATTCCAAAGCACGCATACGAGTAGCTACATCGTTAGCCAAACGGTCACCTGAGTTGAAGTCGTAACCATAGATTTCAATGTCCACGGAAGCTTCACCACCGACACCGCCGCCACCACCACCGGCAGCCACGTTGAAGGTACGGATTTCAGGGAATTGTTTGATGTCTTTACGCATACCGTCACAAATTTCAGTCAACGAACGTTCTCGTTGAGTAGAAGTTGTGGTACGGATGTTATATTTAATAATGTTATCACCATTATCTGAAAGATTACCGAACACGTTGTCCTCACCGGCCTGACCTTCTGAGAAGTTGATACTTTCAATTTCAGGATAGTTTTTGCGCAACAAGTCGTTCAAGCGGAATGCCACGTCGCGAGTGATGTCCAAGCGAGTACCTGTAGGCAATTTTACAGTAATACTGATACGACCATTATCCTGTGCCGGGAAGAACTCGGTTTTGATATGAGGCATGATTAACAGCAATGAAGCGATGAACATACCAAGGATAGCACCAACGGTTATGATTCTGTGTTTAACACACCAGTGCAACAAGTGACCGTAGCCGATAGTCAATCGTTTCAAGAAATTGTCAAACGGATTGAATACCGCTTTTTGGAATTTGTTTTGTTTGGTGCTCAAGCGCAACATCAAAGAACACAATGTCGGTGTCAATGTGATGGCAGCAATAGTAGAGACAGACAAGATGATAGTTACCATCCATCCTAATTGACGGAACATGATACCAGCGATACCTTCAATCATGGTCAACGGCAAGAACACCGCAATAGTAGTCAATGTAGAAGCAATAACTGAAATAGCCACCTCATTGGTTGCAAACATCGCTGCCTGGCGAGGACGGCTACCCCGCTCAATATGGGTCGTAATATTCTCCAGCACCACAATGGCATTATCGACCACCATACCAATAGCAATAGACAAGGCACTCATTGAGATAATATTCAAAGTATTGCCTGTAGCCAACAAGTAGATCAAAGCTGCCAATAGGGAAATCGGGATAGTCAAGACGACTACGAATGTAGCACGCCAGCGTCCCAAGAAAATCAATACTACGAAACATACAATCAACAATGTAGTCAAAATAGTTTCCTGCAAAGAATCAATAGTATCGATGATATAGTCAGAGGTATCAACAATCGTTCCGATTTTCACATCAGAAGGCAAGTTCTTGATGATGTGAGGCAAGCGTTTGTTGACTTGCTCAGAAATAGTCACAGAGTTGGCTCCTGATTGTTTTTGGATGACAATCATACCTCCCTTTTCGCTATCAGTGAAGGCTTCTTCAGCACGTTCCTCTCTTTCGTCAATGATACGGGCAACATCGCGCAAGTAAACAGGTACGCCATCTCGTACACCTACCACCAAGTCGTTCATTTCACGGACTTGTGAAAATTCCTTTTGCACACGCAATGAATAGACGTTGGAACCAATATCCATTGTTCCGGCAGGGATATTGCGGTTTTCAGCATTGATGACCTGACCGATGGCCTCAATAGAAATTCCGAAGGCTTCCATCTTATAAGGGTCGCACAATACTTGTATCTCACGTTTTGGCAAACCGGAAATAGACACTTTACCTACACCGGAAACACGAGCCAAAGGAGTGGCCAAGTTATCATCAAGGATTTTGTACAATCCCGACATACTTTCCTTGGCTGTTACAGACAATACCAAGATTGGAATATCGTCCGTACCGAATTTGAAAAGAATCGGAGTTTGTGCTCCGTCTGGCAATGTGGTGACGCGGTCCAACTTGTCACGCACATCATTGGTAGCAACGTCAATGTCGATACCATATTCAAACTGCATTGTAACGATTGAAATACCTTCACGTGATTTTGAAGAGATGTGTTTCAAATCGCTCACACCGTTCAATGTATTTTCAAGTGGACGGGTGATGTTTGTTTCGATATCCTCGGCACTCGCACCCGGATAAGTCGTCATCACCATGATTGAGTTAGTTTCTATCTCCGGATAAAGGTCGATAGACAACTTGGTGAGTGAGAATAAACCGAAGATGGCGATTCCCAAGAATACCAATATCGTCGTAATCGGGCGGTCAACCGCCGTTTTATACAAGCTCATACTATTATAATTCTATCTTGTTTACTATTACTTTTTAATTTCAACAGTGTCTCCGTCCTTCAAGCGAGTGTGTCCGCTGACTGCAACAACATCACCATCGCTGATACCGCTAACAATTTCATATTCATCATCCAAGCGTTGTCCCAATTCCACTTTGTGATATTCTGCCTTGCCGTCTTTCACAACAAATACATAATGGTCACCTGAACCCAACAATTTCAAGACAGCCCTGTCTTTTATCACGATGCGGCTGACTGTCTCAGAAGTCAAAGTAACGCGGGCAAACATACCCGGACGAACACGTTCATCATTATTGGCAATCTTCAATTCCACTACAAATGTACGAGTTTCAGGATTGATAGTCGGGTAAATGATATTCACCTTGGCATCGAATTCTTCATCACCGTAAACATCCAATTTGAACTTCACATCCATTCCCTTTTTCACTTTAGTGAATAGAGATTCAGAAACATTGATTTTCAATTTTACAGGGTGAATTTGTTCAACCACATAAAGCGGTTTGGAAGATGAATACATATCTCCTGAATCATAGTTACGTTGAGTAACCACACCGCTAATCGGACTGATTAGACGAGTATTTTCAAGCAAGTTATCCAAACTTCTTTTTGTTTTGTCAAGAATCAATTTTTTTGCATCCCATTGTGCTTTTGAAACTCCACCTATTTTATACAGCTCATCCACACGATTGAATTCCAACTCATCATTTTCCATTTGCATACGCAATTGGTCAAGGTTTACATCATCCATTTCTGCCAATTGTTGACCGGCACGCACATGGTCGCCCACTTCTACGAATACTTTCTTGATACGCGCACTGGATTGAGGAGCGATATTGTTCACCGCTTCTGCCTCAACAGTTCCGCTGTATTCATTGATTTGAGCCACTTCGCGCAATTCCGCAGTCGTTACCTCAACCGCTTGTGCAACCTCTTCTTCTTCAACAACTGCTTTTTCCTTACTATCGGAACAAGCTGTCACCATAGCAATAGTAAAAGCCGCACATGACAACATTGTGCAGACTTTCATTATTTTGTTAAATTTCATATATGAGTTTTTTTCTAATTTTTATTACTTGTTTTCATTACCTAAAACTTCGTCTAAGTCAGCTTGTGCAACCAAAAAACCGTAAATGGCCTGACTCTTGTTTAATTGCGACTGTGTCAATGCCAATCTTGAATCATTGATTTCAAGGATAGTTCCTGCTCCTGTATCGTAGCGTTTCACAGCAATGTCATAACCTTTGCGTGCTTGTTTTTCCCCTTCCGAAGCAGCTGAGAATTGTTTGATGGATGTTTTCATCTTGTCCACAGACTGACGCACACTGACCATCAAGCCACGTTCAGTATCAATACGTGACAATTCCAATTGTTGCATCTGTACTTTAGACTGTTTTGCTGAACTGTAGCGTTTACCTCCTGAAAAAATAGGAATATTCAAAGAAAAGCTCAATACTGAATAAGGGTCCCATGTATAATTTTTGAACTTGAAGTCATCGTTCATGGCATTCCAACGATAAGACAAACCTAAATTCAATGAAGGATAGTAGGCAGCCTTCGCCATTTGATTGCTTTTCTTCAATTGACGGGCTTGTACTTCCAATTGGCGAAGAGTACTGTTGCCTGCAATCATTGTAGTGTCAACACTCATGTATTCAGCATACAATCTGCCTTCGTAATCTTTCAACTTACCGACACAATTGATGTTCATATCCAAATCAATACCAATCAATGCTTTTAAACGCCATTTTGACAAGATGATGGAATTTTGTGCATCGTATAAGTTCGGCTCAATGTTCTTCACACTGACATCAGCACGAATCAAATCATATTCTGAGACCAAACCTTGGTCGAATTTTTTCTTGATGTCATTATAGTTTTCTAACGCATTGTCGTAAGTCTCCTTAAATACAGCATACGAATCTTCTGCAAGCAACACTGAATAGAACGCTTGTTTCACATTCTTAGTCAAAGTCAATTTAGAAGAACGGGATTTTTCAACTGCCAGTTCCACTTCGTCTGCCGAGATACTTAATTGTTTCCATAAAGGAGCAGAGATAATAGGCAAGTTAGCTTGGAAACCTGTTGACCAGGAGTTGTTCAATCCTACAGGAATACCTTTCTTTTTACCGTCAGATTCTTCACCGCCCATAGAACCCAAATACATCACTTGTTTCTTGATAGTGCGATTATAATTAAAACTGAAATCCAATTGTGGCATCAAATTGGCAAGCACACCTTTTTTGGCATATTCTTGCTTTTGTATTTCACTATCGGCTATTTTAACAATAGGACTTTCTGAAAGCGCTATTTCCAAAGCCTGACGTAAATCCAAACTTAAAATAGAATCGGAAGATACAGTCTGACCACGCATTACCCCCACGGCAAACATCGCAACCAAAATCATCCCAATTTTAAAAGCATTTGCTAACTTCATAGATTTAATTTATTTATTATCAACTTTCAATATTTCAATTCTACTTTTGATATATGTATAACAAAAAAAGCGACCGACTGTTTGTCGATCGCTCTTGTGGGCGTTGACGGATTCGAACCGCCGACCCTCTGCTTGTAAGGCAGATGCTCTGAACCAGCTGAGCTAAACGCCCGTTTATCTCCTAAAGCGTTGCAAAGGTACGACAATTTTTTAATACTGCAAATAAAATCGCAACTTTTTTATGAATTTTTTAAATTCACCCCTTAGGCACCAATAACCTTTTCGACATAACTGTACAAATATAGAACCTTGAGCGGACACAAACAATGATATATATCATATCGTTAACACTTCAAGCCACTATCACACTTAAAAATATTTAAAAGCATGGTTTTATATTGATATTTGCCCCGATTTTAACATTCTAAAAATAACATTTTATTACAAATCATGCTTATTCAGCCATTTGCAGCCCTTTCCAGATGTCCTTCTCAACGATGCTATGAAAAGTGAAATTAGTTAAAAATTTCACTTTTATTCTCATTTGTTAAGTGTCGGTTCATATATAATACCTATAAAATAAAAGGAACATTACATTTTGTGCAATGTTCCTTTTTTTGCTATACCAATATTTATTTTATCCTTTTCATAGAAGCCTCTTGTAATCAAGGTTTCGGTCACATAAATGTGAGGATAAAACAAGGTTTTACTCGTTGATTAGCGACATACCTTTACGAATAGCTTCTTCGTTCATAGGTATTAGATTGTGGTGACGTTCAGGAAGTGTTTTTTTCAAACCTTTCAATACACTTTCAAGCGTCACGATAGGACATACTTTCAACAAAGCGCCTAAAATGATCATGTTATAAGATTTGGCGTTGCTCATTTGGAACGACGCTTCCATAGCATTCACATTGTACACTTTAATGTCAGTACGTTCTGGTTGACGGTGGATACCGTAATTATCATAAATCAAGATACCACCGGTTTTAACTTTGCCCTCGAACTTGTCCAAACTTTGTTGGTTAAGCACAATAGCTATATCATATTTGTTCAAAATAGGAGAACTGATTTTCTCATCACTCAAAATGACAGTAACATTGGCTGTACCGCCACGTTGTTCCGGGCCATAAGCTGGCATCCAAGTCACTTCCTTGTCTTCCATCAATCCTGAATAAGCAAGAATCTTACCCATTGACAAGACACCTTGTCCACCGAATCCGGCGATAATAATTTCTTTCTTCATAGCTTATACATTCTTTAAATCCCCCATTGGATATTTTTCAAACATGTGTTCTGCCATCCATTTGTTGGCTTCGGCAGGAGTTAGTTTCCAACCGGAGTTACAAGTGCTGACGATTTCGACCACTGAAGTACCTTTTTTGTCAAGTGTGTTTTGGAAGGCTTTCTTGATGGCGTTTTTAGTTTTGCGAACTGCCGCAGGAGTGTGGACGCTTTGACGAGTTACATAACATGTACCGTCCAATTGAGCCAACAAATCACCGATTTTCAATGGGTAGCCATTCAAGTCGGCACGACGACCATAAGGAGTAGTGGCAGTCTTCATACCCAACAAAGTGGTAGGAGCCATTTGACCTCCTGTCATACCATAAATGGCATTGTTGATAAAGATGATAGTAATGTTTTCACCACGGTTGGCAGCGTGAATGGTTTCGCAAGTTCCGATTGCGGCCAAGTCACCGTCACCCTGGTAGGTGAAGACCATATTTTGAGGATAAAGTCTGCTGACTGCTGATGCAATAGCAGGAGCACGACCATGAGCAGCTTCAATCCAGTCAATGTCAACATAATTGTAGGCAAATACAGCACATCCCACAGGAGCCACACCTACAGAGTTTTCAACGAGGTTCATTTCCTCAAGTATTTCAGCCACGAGTTTGTGAACAACACCATGGCTACAACCCGGACAATAGTGCATATTATTGTCGTTCATCAGGGCCGGTTTCTTGTAAACTCGGTTCTCGGGTTTAATTATATCGTTGATATCCATAATGGAAATTTCTTTCAATGTTTATTAATCAGTTTAAGACTCCAATTTATTTTTCAATAAATTTTTCTTCGAAAGCTTCAAGGATTTCATCCGGAGAAGGAACGATACCGCCAAGACGACCGAAATGCTCCACTCTCACGTCGTGACCGACAGCCAAGCGAACGTCTTCAATCATTTGACCGGCATTCAATTCAACCACCAAAATGCCTTTTGCTTTTTCTGACAAGCGGCTTACCTCATTAGTTGGGAACGGCCATAGAGTGATAGGACGCAAGATACCAATCTTGTAACCTTTCTTACGTGCCATTTCCACAGCCTTCTGACTGATACGAGCTACAGAACCGAATGCAACAATCAAGAAATCGCAATCTTCTGTTCCGATTTCTTCGAAACGAACTTCGTTTTGTTCAATCAAGCGATATGTACGTTGGAAACGTTCGTTGGAAACTTCCATTTTTGCGGAATCCAATTCCAAAGAAGTCACTACGTTGCGTGGACGACCAGCCAAACCGCCTGTTCTGCCGTTAGCAGCCCAAGGGCAACGTTTTTTGACTTCTTCGTCAGTCAAACGTTTACGTTGTGGAGGCAATACCACTTTTTCCATCATTTGTCCCACTACACCATCAGCAAGGATAATGGCAGGAGTACGATATTTGAATGCCAAATCCCATCCTAAACCAACAAAGTCACACATTTCCTGCACTGAAGAAGGTGCAAGAACAATCAAGTGATAGTCACCGTGACCACCACCCTTTGTTGCTTGGAAGTAATCGGCTTGTGACGGTTGTATAGTTCCCAAACCCGGACCTCCACGCATCACATTGATAATCAAAGCAGGCAGTTCACTGGCAGCAATGTAGGAAATACCTTCCTGCATCAAACTGATACCCGGACTTGAAGATGATGTAAACACCACCTTACCCGCAGCAGCTCCGCCATAAACCATATTAATTGAAGACACTTCACTTTCAGCTTGAAGCACTACCATACCGGTAGTTTCCCAAGGTTTTTCTAACATTAAAGTTTCAAGCACCTCTGATTGTGGAGTGATAGGGTAACCAAAATAGCCATCAGCACCATAGCGGATTGCCGCATGTGCCAATGCCTCGTTTCCTTTCATAAGTCTTATTTCTTCTTCCATAGAGATCTTTTTTTTAGAGTTATTATTATCCCTCGCGCACTTTGTAAACTTCGATACATGCGTCCGGACATACAAGGGCACAACTTGCACAACCGATGCAAGCGTCAGGATTTGCCATAAATGCATAGTGGTAGCCCCTATTATTAACCTCCTTCGGCTGTAGGCCAAGAGTGCTTGTAGGGCAAGCTACTACACATAAGTTGCAACCTTTGCACCTTTCTTCATTAACCACAACGGCTCCTCTTATTTTTGCCATATTTTTTAGTGTTTTGTTATTTTCTTTTACAAAATTAATTTAATTTTCTGAAGTATTGAGTTGGTTTGTCGTTTTTATAACTATTTAATCATTGGCACATTACGGGTGACAATGTGCGTTGCATTGCGCATTTCACTTTTCTTTGCGCACAATTGGTCAATTTTATGCGCATTGAATTTCTAAGTGTGCAAATTATCGTAAGTACAATTCAAAAATTGCAAAAACGGTTGCATATTTTTAATGTATTTTACCAGATTTTTTTGCCAGTCTGAACTTAAAAAGAAATTATCTTTCAAAGGTTTTATTGCCAAAAACTGTTTCATCTTCACATATTCCAACCCCGGACAGTCTTCGCGAAATCCGGC
>JAHHQT010000049.1 GCA_020026215.1 Muribaculaceae bacterium | reverse complement strand
TCTAAAAGAGGGGAGAATATGAATATCTCACATGATGTCTTCCTGCCGACTTTGCTTTATTCTTATATATACGCCCCGACAATAAAGTAAAGTTGAACTCAATAATGGTATTCTGGATTGAAGGCATAATCTTTCCCTTCTTTTATAACCATTTGTTTGTCGCTTAGCAATGTTGCGACCTTTACCGCCTTGTTATAACCGAGTTTTATACCCTGTAATCCGTAACCCTCTTTCAAGCGTTCTATATAATCATCGTAATTGCTGATGTTTCCATTGGCAAAAACGGCATCCAATGCTGGACGATGTACATTCTTTGGAATCTCCTTGTCCGGATCGAACGGTCCTTTGGTTGGTCGTCCGGTCTTCTTCTTTTTGGGCAGATAGGACTCTACCGGTTCGGGCATGGCTTCCTCGTTTATGCGGAAAGCGAAAGGTTCAAACTCGCGGTCACGGATATGGACGGCTTCGACCACGCTTACAGTCTTGTCCTCTTTGTCCACTTCGACCTGCATGATGGTTTCCGCTTTGTTATTGAGTTTCGTGCCGATGTGACCACGGGCATGCTCATCATTCTTGTTCTGATGCAAGACGGTATGGATATGGATTTGCCTGTCATCCGTCCACTGCATGAATTTGGAGATGATGTCGGTGGATTCACTGGAGGAATTGATGTCGTAAAGGAAATCACGAATGCCATCTATGATGACCAATCCCAAATCCGGTATTGTGCCAATGGCCTGTTCGACTATCGCCAGACGTAGTTTAGGGGAAAACTTGCGCAGAGCCAGCATAATCAGATTATCCGGATTCTTGTATTCCGGCAAGTCGGCCAAACGTAAGATGCGTTTCAATACCTGTTGGCAATGATACCGCCCCTGCTCTGTGTCTATATATAGAATCTTCCGCTTATTCTCAGGGAACATAGACCGGTAATGAAGAACGGTGCTGCCACTCAATGCCGATGCGACAATGGCTGAAACGTTGAAAGTTTTCTTGCTTTTGGCTTTCCCGATGGAAGCGCTGAAGTTTCCCAATGTTCCGATAACAGTATCGTCCACCATCAGAACCACCGGGGAGTGGTCGTATGTACTTGTTACGCTTATTGTAGACTCCGCCATATAAGCGGTCAATTCTTCCGGAGAAAGAATAATAGTATCTGTCTTTTCCATCGCTACCAGTTTTTAGGGTTCGGTTTACGGCGATGGGAGGCGAGAAAGGACTCATTCTCGTCCTCGAAACTTTGCGGAGCCGGATTCTTCCGAGAAGATTCCAGCCATCTATCCAGTTCGTCACGATAGATGTAGAGATGCTTTCCTTGTTTTATAACCGGAATATCGTCCTTCTTGACCTTGTAATAAAAGGTCGACAACGGCATTTTAAGATAGTTGCAAGCCTCCTGTACGGTCATGGGGACGTGCGTGTTCTCTTTGGTTTCGTACTGCTTGGAAAGTTTCTCCGTAAGCAGGCTTTCCATACTTGCGATTCTGTCGCATAGTTCGCCTACCACAGTCGGCAGGTCGTTGAATGTCAGTTGGTCTTTTTCCATATTATGACTATTTTAATCGTTTAACATGCTGCGAACCAACTCAATGAAACCTTGCAGAACAATACAGACCGGATTAATTATTTCGTCTGCATACTTTTTTTTATTGCGAGTCATCATTATCTACATCTAAATGGAAGCGATAGTCGCCTTTATCTGGTACATCAATGGGAATCTGGCTTGGAACATTATCCCGTAAATTGAGTCTGAGATATTCAAGGGTCGCGTTTACGAGTTCGTATGGAAATGATTTCTTGATAAAAACGGCTCTTTTCGCTAAGGGCACTCCCAAGCGTTCACCGACATTCCATGCCAAATGGCGAAGCCCCGGCGACCTCAGCGGATTGTCTATATTGGAACGAATCGGTTTATATGACTCAGGTTGATCGTAAGCCATATACTCTATATTGGTAATGAGGGTGGCAATATCCTCTTTGGAGAGATAGGGGGCAGTTTTGACGGTTACATATTCCCGAATCGCATCCATGATTTCCACTTGCCTTTCAATCTCTTTCTTTTTGAGTTCCACCAATATGGAATCATATTTATTCAAATGAGAATCTTGCGGACAATCAGAGTTTACAGTATCTTGATTCGACTGTTGGGATGGAGAAGACTCTTGTTCAGGCAAATCCATCGGTTGCTTGATGGGCTGCGTTTCAGTAGCATCCATAGATTCTATGATGTTCTCTGATTTTACAATAGGGGTAGATGGCTCGTCAAAAGAGAAGTTGATAGGATTTTTTGTCAGCCATTTATAGAAAAATTTGTGCAGGAGTCCGCACAATATGATAGCTATTACCAGTCCAAGGATGACAGGAGTCGTTATGCGCATGATATTGATGTCATGGCAAAGGAAAAGATAAGTATCTATGGCCGCATAAATGATAACGGACAGTGCGAGGATAAAACTTATCTTTTTAGTCTGAATTTGTTTTTTATTCGTCATGGTCTGCAAGTGTTTGGAATCGTTTCGCGCTAAAGATATAATCGATATTCCAGATAGTTGCAATAAAAAGACTGATAGTTACCACGTATCATGCTAAATATCACGGTCAGAGTATGATTTTAGGTGAAAAATCATACTCTGACCGCAGAAATCGAGGACGAAATGGCTGTCAGTCTTTCCTTGTCAAAGTAATCTTCTTGCTGGCTTCACGTTTGTTGGCGTCCACGACTTTGATATACCTTTGAGTGGTGGTGATACTCTTGTGCGCCATGATGCTCTGTATGGTACGGATGTCCGTCCCGGCAGCAGCTTGCAGCGTGGCGAATGTTCTCCGGTACGAGTGGAATGTGATGTTCTTGGTAATTCCGGCAGAACGAATCCACTCTTTCATCGGGATTTGCGTCCAGCTACGCATAAGCCCCTTGAATACCAAACCTTTCTTTTCAGAATTATAGCCAATCAATCCCAAAGCTTCTTCACTGATGGGGATGATGTCTTCCGCTTTGTTCTTCTGCGTAATGATGTGTACGCATTTCCCTCCGGCAGAATAGTCCACAATGTCTTCCCAACATAGCGAGAGAATGTCACTGATGCGCAAGCTGGTCATACAGGAAAACAGCGATGCAGTTTTCAGAATAGGCTTCTTACAAGGTGTCTCGGCCAATTTGTACAGTTCCTCAACAGACAGGGCCTCTTTCATTACATCTTCTGTCTCTATCTTTTCCAAGAAGTCATTGACATTGGTCTTTATCATCCCATTACGGTAGAGTATTTTCAGGAAACCTCTGAAAGTAGACCAATATCCTGATGCGGAGTTCCGTGTGATACGTCCGTTACGCCTTAGCTTCTTGGCACTCAGCAGATATTCCCGAAACTTGTTACAGAGGTCGATGTCAATCTCTTCAAAAGTGCATTTGCCATGTACGAAGTTACTGAAATGCAGATAGACAAACTCCCATTTCTGGTCATGCTTACGGAGTTGCTTGCGATAATACTCCAGAAAGTCTGCCTTGAGTTTGTACTTGTCAAAGAAGTCATACCGTTCATTGACTACCGACTCGAACCTGCGACAACGGATGGCTTCGGCTTTCTCGGTCATTACCTCGTTGAAATTCTGTTCACGTTTGTTCCTCGGATTGGCATAGATATAAATACCAAGCGATTCATGACGGATAACTTTCATTGTCTCTTTGTCTCGATACCCCGGATAATAATCCAGATAGAAAGACATCATCCTGCCTTTTAGCGGACGTGTCCTTAATGTCACGGTCTTGCATTCATGCATAATGTTATATTTTTATGGTTATTATTAATTCGTCGGCGAAACTCTATAATGTAGTCATGCAGATTACCTACAGCAGGGATTAATTTTTGAATAATTTGCGGATAGCCATAAATTAGACTATTTGCGGACACCCATTACCCGGTCAAACTCCACTTTCAGGAATCTGACGAACCGTCCGTTCTTCTCCCGGTTGATCTGATGGAATTGCAGAATACCGTAAACCGAATCACGAGAGAGTTTGAATTTCTCCATCGCCTCCTTGACGGTGTAGTATTCCGCCTTGCTCTCCTGTTCGGAACTCTTCGAGAGGTCGAAGTGGAGCTTTGAGTAGAATATCTGCCCATGCTCTTTCTTGGAGGGAATGTTGTTCCGATACACTTGCGAACGGATGGCGACACGTGTCATACCGTACTTCTCCTGAATCTCTTCCGGTGTGTACCATTCAGTAAGGTCGGAATCTACCTCGTATTTGGCAAAGGCAGCATCGATATGTTTCTTGCTGTAATAGTTGAACTGGCGGATTCTCACTTTCGGCACTTTATGTTGCCGAGTGTAAGTCCACACCCATTTGGCGTTGACCTTATATTTTTCCGCAATCTCTTCGGCTGTGTAATACTCGGAGATGTTGAAGTCGTTTTTCGCAACCAGTCGTTCGTAAGGTTTGCTTTTGAGCATTAACTCTATGTCTGCACGCCTTACCAAAGCCATTCTTCCGCTAATTCGGGATGCTCTAAGTTTATCCTCTTTGACTAATTTATAAATGTACTGACGGCTCACGCCCATCAATCGGGCAGCCTGCGAAAAAGTGAAATATTCCTGCTTCTCCAAACTGGAGCGCAACTCCTGCATTTCCTGAATGTGGCGCAGTTCCATTTTGCGCTCCTTGATACGATGTTTGTAACCTCGCTTCGAGCATTGAGGGCTACAATAACAGGTCGTTGTTTTCTGTGCAATGAACGGTTTTCCACACCATTGACAAATTCTCTTTACTTCCATATTTCCTATATCATTTTCTCTGTTTTTTAATTTCCCTTTTTGTCTACACATGTAAACCATTGTCAACACACGTCAACTAATGCGTCATTGTGACATTCGGGCTAACCGTGAATTTCTGTCGCGGTAGAAATATGATAGAAAAATATGGATAAAAACCGTTATCTCCAAATACGGACTGGAAAGTGTTAAAACAGAAAAGTCACTGATACACAGTGACTTTATTCTAAATGATTATAGTTGGTTACGGCTGTTTACAAGCTATCATTTGCCCACGCAGAACTTGGCGAAGATGTTGCCTAGGATTTCATGGGTGGTGATTTCGCCTGTAATTTCACCAATATAGTGAAGGCATTCGCGGATGTCTTGGGAAATAAAGTCACCTGAAATCTGTTGCTCAAGTCCTCCCAATGCGCGTGTGATGGCTTCTTCTGCATGACAAAGTGCATCATAGTGACGTGCGTTGGTAATAACAACAGCGTTACTGTCTATTTCTGAAACATTGGCTGTCTTGATTAGCGTTTCTTCCAATTGTTCTACACCGATGTCTTTCTTTGCTGAAATTTCAATGATATCAATAGCAGGGGATAGACCTTTTATGATTTGTTTGATTTCTTCAACTTTGGTAGCTCCCTGTTTGTCGATTTTGTTCAATACGACCAACAGGTGTTTGTCTTCTGCATGTGGAAGAATGTCTTTAGCTATATTATTTATGTTGGTAATGTCTTGGGTCACGTCAATCATCCATAGTACAATAGATGCTTCATCCAATTTCTTATAGGTGCGTTCGATGCCCATATTCTCAATGGTATCTGATGTTTCGCGGATTCCGGCTGTATCAATGAAACGGAATGTCAAACCTCCTAATTGGATGGTGTCTTCAATTACGTCACGTGTTGTACCTTTGATGTCGCTAACCAATGCCTTGTCATCGTGTAGCAAACGATTCAGTAAGGTGGATTTGCCTACGTTCGTTTCACCCACGATAGCTACAGGAAAACCGTTTTTAATCGCGTTACCTGTTGCAAAAGAGTTGGCAAGTTTGCCAATTACATTTTTTATCTTAGTAGCCAATGCAATAAGTTTCTCCCGATTTGCAAATTCAACTTCTTCTTCGCTGAAATCCAATTCCAATTCAATCAATGAGACGAACGTCAACAATTGTTCGCGTAGGGAAGAAAGTTCCTTGCTGAAACCTCCACGCATCTGGCTAATAGCAATACGATGTGATGCTTTTGATGATGATGCAATGACATCTGCAATAGCTTCGGCCTGCGAGAGGTCAATCTTGCCATTCATAAAGGCGCGACGGGTAAATTCACCACCTTCTGCTGAACGGCAACCATTGGTAATCAATGTATTGATAATTTGATTTTGAATCCAAATTGAGCCGTGACATGAAATTTCAATCACGTCTTCTCCTGTGAAGGTGTTTGGCGCTTTATAAACAGTTGCCACCACTTCATCAAGGATTTCTTGTTTTTGGTCAATGATTTTGCCCAAGTGCACTGTGTGAGATGGAACTTGTTGCAAATCTTTCCCTTTCCAACATTTACCTACAATGTTGAATGCGTCTTTTCCACTAACTCTAATTACGGCAATACCTCCTACTCCTGCAGGAGTTGAAATTGCACAAATTGTATCGTTATTCTTGCTTATGTTTAGTTGTTCCATTCTTTGTAGTCTGTTGATTGTTCAATTCTATTTTCAATATCATCGGGTAGGGTGTAGAAGAAATCCAAAGATGTGGCAGCTTCGACTTCATCTACAGACACCACTTGGTCTTCAATATATTTTTGCCCGCCGTCATTCTTATAAATAAATGCAATGGCACGTGCCGGTGTCGCAAATGGAGCAAGTACGGCTTTGAAGAAACGTTCTGGTATGGCAATGCCTGTTTTTCCAATGGTTTTCATTGAGCGTGATAAAATAGGACCAGATACAATAATCAAAGCACTGTCTCGTTTTACCCAATCGCGCAATTTCTCTTCCAAAGATTTCCAACCTCTACCATTAAGAGAATGCTTTTGTGGGCATACGTTAGTCATGTAGAATGATTCGTGCATGGCATCGTAATCCCATTTCATATCGGCGGCAGGAGCCATGTGTCCTCTGTCATATCCACTACGTGTATATTCGTAAGGTTCCGGACATCCTTTTACATTTCGGTCACATTCAAATGAGTTGGCACGTTTTTGCTCTCCCTCTACTTCTGACTTAGTCAGTTCATAAACCACATAATTCGGAATTCTGTATGTAGGGTTGAAAGACACGTTAAAAGCCTTATAACGAATAAAAATGTCGTCAATATCCTTGTCAGTTCTAACGGAAAGAAGTTCGTTGGCATTATATTGAAATTTCTCTTTATTTGTCTTAAAGATATTTTCTGTAGGGATGTGAATGGTGTCATTTCCAACAGCATAAATCAGATAGATGGAAATGACAATAGTACAAGCGAGAAGAATTACTTTCAAGAATGACCAATTCCTTTTTTTGTTTGATTTTTTACTTGTTCGTCTATTATATGTCTTCCTTTTCCTTGCTGTCATAATTACAATTTATTTGCAAATGTAGTTATTTTTCAGCGTTTATGGCTAATATAAAGGGGGTTTTTACTATCTTTGTACCAAATTTTGTGTATTTATACCATAATTTTATAATTTGAAATTGTAAAACTATATAATATTTTAATAATGAGTGAATTAGCTACCAAATACAGCCCCGAAGAAGTTGAGGGTAAATGGTATCAATATTGGATGAATCATCATCTATTCA
This sequence comes from Muribaculaceae bacterium, assembly GCA_020026215.1. Classification (GTDB taxonomy): domain Bacteria; phylum Bacteroidota; class Bacteroidia; order Bacteroidales; family Muribaculaceae; genus Limisoma. The sequence continues at coordinate 6,054 of JAHHQT010000049.1, read as the reverse complement.
AATCAGAACCAGATGAAAGAGAACCCTATACAATTGTAATTCCACCGCCAAATGTTACAGGTGTATTGCACATGGGTCACATGTTGAATAATACAATTCAAGATATTTTGATTCGTCGTGCACGTATGGAAGGCAAGAATGCCCTTTGGGTGCCTGGTACAGACCACGCTTCAATTGCAACTGAGGCAAAAGTTGTAGCTCGTTTGGCTTCACAAGGTATTAAAAAAACGGACTTGACTCGCGAGGAATTCTTGAAACACGCATGGGAATGGAAAGAAGAACATGGTGGTATTATTCTTGAACAATTGAAGAAGATTGGTGCTTCTTGCGATTGGGATAGAACTTCATTCACTATGGATGAAATCCGTTCTAAGAGCGTTATAAAAGTTTTCGTTGACTTGTTCAACAAAGGCTTGATTTATCGTGGTGTACGTATGGTAAACTGGGACCCGGCTGCCTTGACTGCACTTAGCGATGAAGAAGTTATCTACAAAGAAGAACATGGTAAATTGTATTACTTGCGTTATAAAATAGTAGGTGAAGACAATTATGCTATTGTTGCAACAACACGTCCGGAAACAATCATGGGTGATACAGCAATGTGTATTAATCCTAACGACCCTAAAAACGCTCATTTGAAGGGTAAACGTGTGATTGTTCCATTGGTTAATCGTGAAATCCCGGTTATCGAAGATGACTATGTTGACATTGAATTCGGTACAGGTTGTTTGAAAGTAACTCCTGCTCACGATGTCAATGACTATATGCTTGGCGAAAAATATAACTTGCCAAGTATTGATATCTTCAATGACAATGGTACTATCAGTGAATCTGCCGGCATGTATGTTGGCATGGATCGTTTTGCAGTACGTGAACAAATTGAAAAAGACTTGGCTGCTGCCGGATTATTGGAAAAGACAGAAGCCTATACAAATAAAGTTGGTCACTCAGAACGTAGCAATGCGGTAATTGAGCCGAAATTGTCAATGCAATGGTTCTTGAAAATGGAAGATTTGACAAAACCGGCATTGGATGCCGTAATGGATGATAATATCAAATTCCATCCAGCTAAGTTCAAGAATACTTACCGTCACTGGATGACAAACATTAAGGACTGGTGTATTTCTCGTCAACTTTGGTGGGGACACCGTATTCCTGCTTACTTCTTGCCTCAAGGCGGTTATGTAGTTGCAGAATCAAAAGAAGAAGCATTGCGTTTGGCTATCGAAAAGACTGGTAACGAGGATTTAAAAGTTGAAGACTTGCGCCAAGATGAAGATTGTTTGGATACATGGTTCTCTTCTTGGTTATGGCCAATCTCATTGTTCAATGGTATTTTGGATCCTGACAATGAAGAAATCAAATATTACTATCCAACTTCAGATTTGGTAACTGGTCCGGACATTATCTTCTTCTGGGTTGCCAGAATGATTATCGCAGGTTATGAATACAAACACGAAATGCCATTCAAGAATGTATATTTCACTGGTATTGTTCGTGATAAATTGGGCCGTAAAATGTCTAAATCATTAGGAAACTCACCAGACCCATTGGATTTGATTGAAAAGTTCGGTGCTGATGGTGTCAGAATGGGATTGATGTTGGCAGCTCCTGCTGGTAACGATATCCTTTATGATGATTCTCTATGTGAACAAGGACGTAACTTCAGTAATAAGATTTGGAACGCATTCCGTTTGGTTAAAGGGTGGAACACTGCTGAAATTGAGCAACCAGAATATGCAAAAGATGCAATCACTTGGTTTGATGCTGTCTTGAATTCAACGCTTGATGAAGTTAAAGATTTATTCAGCAAATTCAGATTGTCAGAAGCATTGATGACTATTTACAAATTGTTCTGGGATGAATTCTCATCTTGGTATTTGGAAATGATCAAACCTGCTTATGGTCAACCAATCGATAAAGCTACATACGACGCAACATTGAACTTCTTCGATACATTGTTGAAGTTATTGCACCCATTCATGCCATTCATCACTGAAGAATTGTGGCAACACATTGCTGACCGAAAGGATGGCGATAGCATTATGACTGAGTTATTGCCAGTTGCCGGTGAAGTAAATACTGACATTATCAATCAAATGAATATTGCAAAGGAAATCATTGCAGGTGTCAGAACAGTCCGTTTGCAAAAGAACATTGCTAACAAGGAAACAATGGATTTGCAAGTGTTAGGTAATGCTGAAATTCCAATGCGTTCTGTTGTTGTGAAATTGGCTAACCTTTCAAATATTGCTGCTGTTGAAACTAAGGATGCAACGTCTGCATCATTTATGGTAGGAACAACTGAATATGCAGTTCCATTGGGTAATAACATCAATGTTGAAGAAGAACTTAAGAAATTGGAAGCTGACTTGAAATACAATGAAGGTTTCTTGCAAAGTGTTTTGAAGAAATTGAGCAATGAGAAGTTTGTAAATAACGCTCCTGCAAAAGTTATTGAAATGGAACGTAAGAAACAAGCAGATGCTGAATCTAAGATTGCTACAATTAAAGAAAGCATTGAAGCTTTGAAAAATTGCTAATCGAGTAAATTCTATAAAGTAAAAAATAGCTGTTCAAATAATTGGACAGCTATTTTTTATTATGTCAATAAAAGAGCCGCTAAGGTTATATCTTAGCGGCTCTTTTAATTTTCTATTGAAATTATTTAGCAGAAGAAATCTGTAAATAGTTTGATAACGTATTCGTGGTCTTTGATAGAGCCTGTTTCCATTGCAGAATGCATTGCCCAAATAGGATTACCCATATCAACACCTGTAATGTCGATTTGAGAAGTAAGGATATTTCCAAGAGTAGAACCTCCGGCTACATCCGAGTGGTTTACAAAATATTGATAAGGAACATTAGAACGACGACACAACTCAATAAACATTGATGATGATTTGGCATCGGTCATATATTTGCAGTTTGCATTGATTTTAACAACAGGACCTCCGCCCATAACAGGGTGGTTGGTAATGTCATATTTTTCAGGATAGTTCGGATGGGCTGCATGAGCATTGTCCGCCGAAATCATGAATGTCTTGTCCAATGACTGATAGAATCCTTCTTCATCTACATTTGTTGCAATGGCGATTCTGCGCATAATGTTGGCAAGTACCGGTGATGCTGCACCTTGTTTTGTCCCGCTACCAGTTTCTTCGTTGTCAAAAATGGCAGAAATAGAAGTCGTTTCAGTATCTGTGCCATCAAGAATTGCACATACGGCAGCATGAGCCATGCTCAAGTCGTCAATACGTCCTGATGTGATGAATTCGTTTTCAAATCCGACCAATGATGCTTTCTGATAATTGTATACGGTCAAGTCGAAATCAACGATGTCTTCAACTTTAACAGAAAGTTCTTCAGCAATCTTATTTAATAAGAAGTTTTTTCTTTCTAATTTCTCAGTAATAATTCCTGCAATAGGAATCATGTCTTTTTGTCTTGAAATTTTGATTCCGTCATTGACGTTTCTATTGAAGTGAATTGCCAAATGAGGGATAATCAAAACTGGGCGGTTGAAATTGATGAGACGGGTAGTTGGGTGCAACGGATTCTCAGGATTATGAAGCATCACTCTACCTGCTAAAGAAAGTGGACGGTCAAACCAAGTATATAGGATAGGACCGCCATAGATTTCAGCATTCAAACGAATAACGCCATCTGAATATAATTCAGGATTAGGCTTGATACGCATGCAAGGAGAGTCACAGTGTGCAGCAATAATCTTGAATCCTGTTTCTGAAATTGGTCGGTTTCCTACTTTGAATGCAAATATTGCAGTATCGTTTTTGGTTACGTAATATTTGCCGCCTTTATTTATTTGCCATTTGTCTGATGCTTTCAATTCAATAAAACCTTTTGCATCCAATTCAGACTTAATGGTCTTAACTGCGAAAAAGTTACAAGGACTATTGTCCAAGAAGCTTAATAAATCTTCAGCTTTTGTATATTCCATGTGTATTTAAATTTTAAATATTATCAGCGTGGTATTTAATGTTATGCAAGGCTCTTAGAACATTGCATAAAGTTTGTCCCCAATATGTTTCAAAGTTTTCTCGGCATACGTTGATGAAATCTTTGATGTGGGATTGTGGCGCATCTTTGACGGAATGAATAAAATCGTATTGATACTGGAAGATATCTGCCAAACATTCAGAGATACTCGCTGCAATAGGAGTCTCTGAGAATTTCATATCTTCTTCGAAAACTTCGAGGTAAGTGTCATCTTCTCCGAAAATGCCTTCCATATTTCGTCTGACACTGTCATAATAGATTTCTTCCAAATGAGGTTCTATATAGATGTATTCGTCATTCTCGGTAAGTTCAATATCACTCATTGATATATAGAGACGTGGTAGAATCTTGATTAATTTGTCAATCAATTCTCCCTTCTCAAATTCAGTTACATTCTCTATTAGATTACAGTATTCATTTGACAATCCAATAAAAAGAATGCTGTTATTGTCAATTTTATCCATTTATTCCGTATAGTTTATTCTCATGTATATAGGTTAAAACTCCGTTGGGTAAGAAAAAGTTCATGTCAATTCCCTTTTTCAACATTTCACGAATGGATGTTGATGATATTTCAATCAAAGGGGCATTTATAAATTTTACGTTGGGATAGTTCTCTTTGTTTACCAAATCATATCCCACACGAGGATATACCCATATATCATGATTTTGAATTATGGTTTCCCAATCTTTCCATTTCTTAAAGTTGCACCAGTTATCAGCACCGATAATCAATGAAAAATCATGTTCGGGATATTTTTCTTTCAAAGTCTTTAAAGTAGTGATTGTATAGGAGGGCTTTGGTAATGAAAATTCAATATCGCACATCTTCAGGCATTTTGAATCCTTGATGGCAATATTCAGCATATTTACACGGTGCTTGTCGTCAGCCAAATCAGCACTTTGTTTCAATGGATTTTGAGGGGATACATTCAGCCAAACTTCGTCCAAATCAGAGAAGTTGGCAATGTATTCAGCCAAAATACAATGACCAATATGTATCGGATTAAAAGAACCGCCGAAAATGCCTATTTTCATTAGATAGCTTTCTTTATAATTTCTTTCACTTCTTCGATTGCTGTTTCCAGCACATCGTTCACAACATTATGGTCGTAATATTTGGCGAACGACAATTCGTATTCAGCTTTTGAGACACGTTCGTTGATTACTTCCATACTGTCTGTTTTACGATTGATTAGTCTTTCTCTTAAACATTCAATGCTTGGTGGTTGAATGAAGATGGAGACAGCATCAGGATATTGTTTCTTAACGTTCAGACCGCCTTTCACGTCAATATCCAAGATCAGATTATAACCTCCGTTTAGAATTCTTTCCACTTCTGATTTAAGCGTTCCGTAATATCTGCCAGGATAAACTTCTTCAAATTCAACAAAAGCATTTTCTGCAATTCTTTTTTGGAATTCTTCAGTTGTCAGATAGTAATAGTTTACACCATCTACTTCACCTTCGCGTGGTGGACGGTTGGTCGCAGATACAGAGAAACTCAACTTCAAATCTTCATTATTGATAATACTATTAATAATGGTAGATTTGCCAGTTCCTGACGGAGCAGAGATGATAATGATTTTACCTTCCTTGTTCATATTACATTACGTTAAGAATCTGTTCTTTGATTTGTTCCAATTGGTCTTTCATGCGCACTACAACGCGTTGTAGTTCTGCATGATTCGATTTAGAGCCCAAAGTGTTGATTTCACGTCCCATTTCTTGGCTGATGAAACCTAATTTTTTACCTTGACTATGACCGTTTTCCATAGTAGATAGGAAATAGTCCAAGTGATTTTGAAGACGAATCTTTTCTTCTGTAATATCTAATTTCTCAATGTAGAAAATCATTTCTTGCTCAAATCTGTTCTTGTCATAGTCCACACATTGAAGCTTTTCAAGAGATTCTTGGATACGAGCTCTGATTTTAGCCACTCGTTCATTTTCGTATTGAGGAACTTCGTTCAATAATTGTTGTATGCTTTCAATTTTATCTTTGAAGAACAATTGAAGTCTGTTGCCTTCTTG
>JAHHQT010000048.1 GCA_020026215.1 Muribaculaceae bacterium | reverse complement strand
CAATAAAGAAAATAAATTGGAATATGTTTGGGCTACATCTTGGGGCGTTTCTACTCGTTTGATGGGAGCTTTGATCATGACACACTCAGATGATAACGGATTGGTATTGCCTCCACACTTGGCTCCAATTCAAGTTGTAATTGTTCCTATTTATAAGAGCTTGGATCAACTTGGTGTTATTTCAGAAAAAGTAAATGCTATTGTTGATGAATTGAGAGCTAAGGGTGTTAGTGTTAAATATGATGATGCAGACAATAAACGCCCTGGTTTCAAATTCGCTGATTATGAATTAAAAGGTGTTCCTGTTCGTTTGGCTATTGGTGCAAGAGACTTGGAAAACGGTACGATAGAAGTCGTACGTCGTGATACATTGGAAAAAGAAGTTGTTGCTTTGGATGGTATTGTAGATTACACAACAAATCTATTGGAAGAAATCCAAGACAATATTTACAAAAAAGCATTGGCTTACAGAGATGCTAAAATTTCTATCGCTAACTCTTATGATGAATTCAAACAAAAAATTGAAGAAGGCGGTTTTGTTTTGGCTCACTGGGACGGTACAACCGAAACTGAAGTTCGCGTGAAAGAGGAAACAAAAGCAACAATCCGTTGTCTTCCTTTGGATGGTGATACAACTCCGGGTACTTGTATCTTTACAGGTCGTCCATCTGCACGTCGTGTAATCTTTGCAAGAAATTACTAGAATATAGTTGAATTACACTATATACTGAAGGTCGTGACCATTAGAATGGTTGTGACCTTTCTTTTTAATCTGCTCAAATAGTTCTATCTTTGTAATACAAATATGAACATATATTTGTAGTTGTTGTTTATATAAGTAGAAATATTAAAATTTAAAATTATGTCAAAGGTAACTAAGGAAATGGCGCTTGATTACCATAAAGGTAATCGGCCAGGGAAAATTGAAACTATTCCTACTAAACCATATTCTTCACAACATGACTTATCTCTCGCTTATTCTCCTGGGGTCGCATATCCTTGCAAAGAGATAGAACGTGATAGTCAGACCTCTTACGAATATACAAATAAGGGAAACTTGGTGGCTGTAATCTCTAATGGTACTGCTGTGCTTGGCTTGGGCGATATTGGCGCTGAGGCAGGAAAACCTGTTATGGAAGGAAAGGCTTTGCTTTTCAAAATTTTTGCAGGCTTGGATTGCTTTGATATCGAAGTAAATGAGAAAGACCCTGACAAATTTGTAGAAATCGTTAAGGCAATTTCTCCTACATTTGGAGGTATTAATTTGGAAGACATCAAAGCTCCTGAATGTTTTGCCATTGAGAAGAGGCTGAAGGAAGAATGTGCAGTCCCAGTAATGCATGATGACCAGCATGGAACAGCTATTATTTCTGCTGCCGGTCTTTTGAATGCTCTTGAAGTACAAGGTAAGAAAATAGATGAAATCAAGTTGGTGGTGAATGGGGCAGGTGCTGCCGCTGTTTCATGTACCAAATTATATATGAGTTTGGGGGTCAGACTTGAAAACATTGTCATGTGTGATAGTCATGGTGTAATTAATAAACAAAGAAAGAATCTAAACCCGCAAAAAGCCATGTTTGCCACTTCTCGTGAAATTACAACCTTGGAAGAGGCTATGGTTGGTGCTGATGTATTTTTAGGACTTTCTGTTATGGATGTGGTGACACCAGAGATGCTAAAATCAATGGCACATAATCCAATCGTTTTTGCACTGGCTAATCCTGATCCTGAAATTGAATACTCGAAAGCAAAGGCTTCTCGCGATGATTTGATTTTTGCGACAGGTCGTTCTGACTATCCTAACCAAATTAATAATGTATTAGGTTTCCCTTATATTTTCCGAGGCGCTTTGGATTGTGGAGCAACGTCAATTAATGAAGAGATGAAGTTGGCAGCTGTTCATGCTATCGCAGATTTGGCAAAATTACCAGTACCAACCGTTGTAAATGCTGCTTATGATATGTCAGGTATTTCATTCGGTAGAGAGTATATCTTGCCGAAACCATTGGATCCTCGTTTGCTTACTACTGTAGCTCCTGCTGTTGCTAAAGCTGCAATCGCTTCAAATGTAGCGCGCCGTCCAGTTACAGACTGGGATCAATATAATGGTAAGTTGAATAGCTTGATGGGATATGACTCTAAGTTGATGCGACGTTTGACAGATGTTGCCAAATGCAATCCCCGCAGAGTGGTATTTGGTGAGGGAAATACAGACAATATGCTGTTGGCTGCTGTTGATGCTTGTCGAGAAGGAGTGTGTATTCCTATCTTGTTGGGTAATGAAGAAATGATTGCTAAACGAGCTAAACGTCTGGGGGTGAAATTGGATGGTATTACTATTATTAATCTTCGTAATGACAGCGAGGCTATTCGTCGTGAAAAATATGCACAAATCTTGGCTCGTAAGAAAGGTCGTGAAGGTTTTACCCATCGTGAGGCATTGGAAAAGATGTTTGACCGCAACTATTTTGGTATGATGATGGTTGAAACTTGCGATGCCGATGTGTTTATTGCCGGTACTTATTCTAACAGTGCGTATGTGACCAATATTGCGAAAGAGGTTATTGGTATTAGGGATGGTTTTAATCATTTTGCAACCATGCATATTTTGAACACAAAACGAGGTGTCTATTTTGTTTCTGATACAATGATTAATGAAACAGAGGATACTGACACATTGGTAGATGTTGTTAGATTGTCAAGAAATGCTGTTGAGTATTTTGCTAAAGAGCCTGTAATGGCTATGGTTTCTTACAGTAACTTTGGTTCAAACAAAGCAGAATCTCCAAAGGCAGTCCATGAGGCAGTTAATATCTTGCACGAAAAATATCCTGACTTGTTGGTGGATGGTGAAATGCAGATTAATTATGCATTGAATAAGGAAATCCGCGACAAGAATTATCCGTTCAATAAGTTATATGGTAAGGATGTAAATACATTGGTTTTCCCATCATTGAATGCATCTTCTGCAGCTTATAAGATGATGTTGGAAATGGGATTGGCGGAAGCAATTGGTCCGATTCAAATTGGCTTGAAGAAATCTGTCCACTTTATCTCGGTTGAGGCTTCTGTAAGGGATATTGTCAATCTTGTAACGGTGGCTACTATGGATGCTACCACTTGCGAAAGATGTGGTGCTCCGATTAAAGATAAATAGAATTTTATCACATAGAAAACAATAAGGGTAATCATGGCAATGGTTACCCTTATTTAGTAAATCTATATACCATCGCTATAGTTTGTTTTCGAAATCAATATTTTTTTATGTTACTTTGTAACAAACATTAATTTATTAAAATGAAAAAAGTATTATTTATGTCAGTTTTGGCTTCAGTTGTAGTATCTGCTTGTTCTACAAAAACTGAGTATCCTGCGACAAAACGAGTGGATGTCGTGGATGATTATTTTGGAGTTAAGGTGGCTGATCCATACCGTTGGTTGGAAAATGACACTTCCGAAGAGACTTTGAATTGGGTAGAGGCTCAACGTAAAGTAACAAGTGATTATTTGAATGCTCTTCCTTATCGTGATGAAATCAGAAAAGCTATTTCTGAAAGTATGAATTATGAAAAGATTGGTATTCCATTTAAGAAACATGGTAAGTATTATTACTACAAGAATGACGGCTTGCAGAATCAAAGTGTACTTTATGAAAAAGAAACGCTCAATGGTGAAAGCAAAGTCGTCTTAGATCCGAATGCCTTGTCTGAAGATGGGACTGTGGCTTTGCAAGGTGTTGCATTTTCAGAAAATGGTAAATATATAGCTTATTCAATTTCAAGAAGTGGCTCTGATTGGGTCGAAATTTATGTGATGGAGTTGGCTTCCAGAAAATTATTGGATGACCATATTCTAAGAAGTAAATTTTCCGGTGCTCAATGGTATAAAGATGGTTTCTTCTATAGTGCATACGATGTAAACCCTAATGGTTCTGAATATTCAGACAAGAATGAAAACCACAAAGTATATTATCATAAGTTGGGTACAGCTCAATCTTCTGATAAATTGGTTTACAAGAATGATAAATTCCCTTTGCGTTTCTATAATGTTGCTACTGATGAAAAAGCAGGTTATATATTCTTGTTTGAAGGCGGTGCATTCAACGGAAATGGATTGTATATGCGTAAATTGGCAGATGAAAACGGGCAATTCAAATGTATCAGCGATTCTTTGAACAACATTACTAATCCTGTTGAAATTATTGATGGTAAACTGTACATGTTTACTAATATTGGTGCACCTAACAACAAATTGGTTGCTGTTGACATCAATAATCCAGAAATGAGAAACTGGAAAGACGTACTTCCGGAAACAGAAAATGTATTGTCATCTATTGCTGTAATTAATGGTAAGTTGGTAGCTGTTTATGATGTGGATGCATCAAACAAAGCATTCGTTTATAACTTGGATGGAACTCTTCAATATGAGGTGAAACTTCCAACAATTGGTACAGTCGGTTTTTCAGGAGAAAAGGACAGTGATGAAGTTTTCTATGCGTTTACCTCATTCACATATCCAACGGTTATTTATCAATTTGATATGGCCAATAATAAATCTAAATTATATAACCAAGCGAAAGTAGGTTTTAATGTTGATGACTTTGTTACTGAACAAGTGTTCTATGAAAGCAAAGACGGACAGAAAGTCCCTATGACTTTGACTTACAAGAAAGGCTTGAAAAAAGACGGTAAAAATCCTGTTTATGTATATGGTTATGGAGGTTTCAATATAACATTGTATCCTTCTTTCAGCGCTTCAAGAATGTTCTTGTTGGAAAATGGTTTCATCTATGCTCAAACTAACTTGCGTGGTGGTAATGAATATGGTGAAGAATGGCACATTGCCGGTACAAAAATGAATAAACAGAATGTGTTTAATGACTTCATTTCTGCTATCGAATATTTAATTGATAACAAATATACTAATCCAGACCTAGTCGTAGGTGAGGGTGGCTCTAATGGTGGCTTGTTGATTGGCGCTTGTGTGAACCAGCGTCCAGACTTATTTAAGGTCGCTATTCCTCGCGTTGGTGTGATGGATATGTTACGTTATCATAAATTCACTATCGGTTGGAACTGGGCAGGTGACTATGGTACAAGTGAAGACAGTGAAGAAATGTTCAACTATTTGAAATCATATTCTCCATTACACACTATTAAGAATGACGGTACTAAGTACCCTGCAATTTTGGTAACTACAGCCGATCATGACGACCGTGTTGTTCCAGCACACTCATTCAAGTATGCAGCTACTTTACAGGCCGCTAATACAGGAGATGCTCCTAAATTGATTCGCATTGATAGCAAAGCAGGTCATGGTGGTGGAAAACCAGTTTCAAAAGTAATTGATGAATATGTTGATATGTATTCATTCATCCTATATAACTTGGGCATGAAACTTGATAAATAATAGATAAGTTATATTACAAAGAAAGGCTGTTGGTCTCCCGACAGCCTTTCTTATTGATGTTTATGATATCACAACGAATCTTAATTTGTAGGTGTCTCTAATTGATTAAATCTCCTTTGATTGTAGGTGAGAGAACATCGGTATTGTCATTAATCCATAATAAAAGAGGCTGTCTAAATTGTTAGATAGCCTCTTTTATTATTTAGTGTTTAATTATCTTATTTGATGATTTTCTTAACGATTTTAGAATCTGCAGTTGTTACTTTAACAATGTAAAGACCGTTGTTCAATTCTGACAAATCGATAGCTTTAGAAGTTGTATTCAAAACAATGCTACCTGCAGCGTTGAATAATGTAACTTCTTCGATATTGTTACCACCAACGATTAATTCATCACCAACTTGGTTGATGCATACGTCAGCTGTTTCAATTTCTTCAACAGAACCGTCACCCATATCATCCAATGTAGCTTTACGAGTTGCAGTTTGGTCGTAGATTGTATAATACAAATCATCGTAGTAGATTTGACCGCTCCAAGCTTGTTGTGGCTCGTCTGGAGTCAATAGAGTATCTTCGTGTTTTAAGAAGAAGCTATCCAAAATCCAAACACGAGTAAGTTCTTCTGATCCTGTGAAGTGTTCGTAAGGTTCATTCTTAAGATCCCAAGTGATGTGTTTCCAACCCTTGAAATCAATAGGAACAAGTACTTTGTGTTTTAGACCACCGCCACCTTTGTTTGCACGGATCATTACTGATGTTTTGTTGTTTGAGCCATCACCAAACAGCCAGAATTTAAGTACACCATCGATGTTTTGACCAACTTTGATACCTTCAGCAGCCTTGCAATATTCACGAATTTGCCATAATGGAGAAGCTGCGGTTTCATCGAATAAGTAAGTCAAGCAGCAGCTACCTGCGCTGTCTTTAGAGTGAGATTTAGTTGATGCTTTCCAACTACAGTCATCATTCAATGTACCTGCTGTACTACCAGAACCTGCTGGTGCCCACCAACCATCTGCTGTATCCAAGTCTTTCAAGAAAATAGACTCTTTCTCTGGACGATATTCTGACAAGAATTTCCAAGAGAATGGTTCGCAAACATTTCCGTTAAGGTCTGACAAACCGCCTTTAAATGTTACCATGAAGCATTTATCCATTGGGATATCTTCATTGAACATGAAGTGAAGAACTGATACACCACCAACAACTTCGTGTTTGATTGTGCCTGCGTATGTCTTATTGTCGGAATCTTTTACAGTAATAATATCAACTGCTTTATCTTCGTTGAAAACGATTTCTTCGCTAAATTCAATTCTGACAACTGGACGATAAGTAAATGTAGCCTCACCATCGATAGCAGGGTCAACTGATACGATTTCTGGAGCTGTTTCATCTAAAGGTTCAGTTTTGAACTTCAAGATGTAATTGCCTCCTTCTTTACCGTCACCGTTACCATCTAACGATTGTTGAGTTTGGCTGTTTTTAGCAATTGTACCATCAATTTTGATAGTGTATTGTGTTTCATGTTCAAGAGCTGTTATGTCAACATTAAGTGTATATTCATTTACCCATGAAAGTTTAACTTGTGCATTTTTATCAATGCTGAATGCTTTTTCAACTGAAGCCTTATCCATGTTTCTTGAGAAAACGATAGAAAGAGGTTCGCGCATTTTGACGCTGTTCAAGTCAGCCGCTGAAATTTGGTCAACTTTTGCAGGAGCAATAGAAGTCAATTCAACATTTAACCAGGTTACGTTATCTGCTGCAACACCTTCGCTAGTAGATTTCATAGTTACTTTCTTTTCTACACGACCGAAGTCTTTAGAAGAGAATACAACTGTATATTCTTTGTTCGGTTCCAAGTTTTCAAACATAAAGAAACCATTATGAAGCATGTTTGGATTCTTTGTGTATTTTTTGAACAAAGATTTGTAGTCATCAGTAACCACTTTTTGTCCACCAACTTCAATCGTCAAGCCATTGATGGGAACTTGGTTTTCAGAGTTCTTTGCAACACCAACCAATAGGGGTTGAACTGGAAGGCTTAAACCACGGTATTTTAGAATTGAACGGAAAGCAGCATAAGCTTCAAGTCTCTTATAGTTGGCATTTAAGTTGCGTTGTTGTTGGAAACTGTTTGTATGGTATCCACCTTCACTTAACAAAGAAGGCATTGTTGTCTCTCTGTTGACATGCAAATATGGATATTGTTTTTCGTGATGCTGTTCACCTTTATAATAAAAACATCTGTCGTAGTAGTTACCACGAGTTTCTACTCCCATAACACTTGATAGGTTAGGGTTAAGGATTTCACCGTATGCTTTACCTCCGTTAGGAGTCTTTTCTACTTGTTGACCATTGTTCATCCAACCACCAAATAGAGTTACAGTTGTGTTAGGAGTTGATCCGTCACCTGCATCAGAGTGAATTGAATAATAGAAATCAGCACCCCATGCGTTGGCAACATCTGTACGGTCGCTCAAGCTTATGTAGTCTTCATCTGTTTCACGACAAAGTTTAATGTTTTCAGCAGGAATATCAGTGTATTTTTGTAGAAAATCGCGGATGTTCAAAGCAACACTAAGAACTTTTTCTGCTTCGGAATAATTGTAAAGACCGCGGTTTTCAGTTTGAGAGTGTCCTGGGTCAATGAATAATTTGAAATCGCCCCATCCATTAACTTCTGCTGCATTAAGTGTAGGCAATCAACATGCCAATCATGCTGATGAGAGTATTGTTGATTTTATATTTTTTGAAATTTTCATATCTGTATTGATTAGTAGTTAACGTCTAATAAGTAAATTTTTCCGTTGTGTTCAAATGCTATTTCGTTTCCTTTTGGAGACATGGCCGGTTTCAAAGGAATAAATCCTTTTTGGCTGAATAGAAGAGAACGATTGCCAGTTTCTACATTAATAATGTGTAGTTCAGAAGATGTGAAAACTTCACCGTTATCAGTTGTTACTGAAACTAGGATATGTTTGTTGTCTGGTAACCAAGATGCGTAAGAGCCATTACCAAATGATTTTACGTTAGTACCGTCGATGTTGCAAGCGAATACGCCTTTGCCTGGGATTTGGAATGCAATTTTTTTACCATCCAAAGATTTGGCAGGGTTGATAACTGGTTGGTTTGAATATTGATTCAAAGATGCAATTTGTTTTGTTGCTTCAAAAGGGTTGGTTACCATTTTTTCGTAAGCATCAAAATTTGCGTTTGAACGAGTCAAGTTTTTTTTAAGGCTGATAGTCTGTTTGCTTTCTGAGAATTTGACGTTCTCACCGTTCCAAAGAGCAGTACCATTAAGGTTTCGAGTTGCACTAACTAAAATCTTGTTTTCACCAGTCGTTGCATTGTAAGTTTTTAGTTCGTGGAAAACACGTTTGTTCTTAATAACGTTAGTTCTTCCTAGAATAGTTTTGCTGTCAGCATTCCATGCCATTTTGTAACCGGCACCGTCGTCAGTAGTTATACATTTCATGCTAGAGCCATCGGTATTTGCAACCCAAATACCATGGAAGTTTGCTCCTGTAACTGCAATTTTAGAACCGTCAGGAGACCATTTCGGGCTCATAAGACCTGTTTCATAGTCGATTAGAAGTCTTGGTGTGCCAACTGATTTTGGCTGAGCAAACATGCTTCCTGTAGTAAGAAGCATAATTGCCAATAAAAATTTTCTTTTCATAGTTTTATATTGGTTTATATTAGATTTTATCTTCATACAAAGATAAGAGATAATCTTGAATATACATTGATTTATTGTGTTTAAATAAAAATAAAAAATAATGAGTGGGGATATTTCAAATTACTAAAAAAATGACTATTTTTGCATGGTTTTCTCGATGTTAATCCAGCGAACCTCATACTTAAGAAAAGTTACACACTATATATAAATATGAGAGAAACGAAAAATGCTGTTCTCGTTCTAGAAGACGGAACAATATTCAGAGGAAAATCGTTTGGCTTTTGTAAATCATGCTCAGGCGAAGTGGTGTTTAATACCGCAATGACCGGTTATCCGGAAAGTCTAACGGACCCTTCTTGTCAAGGACAAATTCTTGTCTCAACATTTCCCCTTTTAGGCAATTATGGAGTTCCTCCAAAATCTGCCGTTACCAATGGTTTAAATGATTATTTTGAAAGCGACCAAATTCATTGCGAAGCAGTGGTTTGTCAAGAGTATTCTGACGAATACAGTCATTGGCTTGCTGATAAGAGTTTGGCTGAATGGCTTAATGAAGAAAAAGTGGTTGGTATCTGTGGTATTGACACAAGAGCACTAACTAAACATTTGCGTGAAAATGGGACAATGTCGGGTAAAATTTGTATTGAAGAGAAGCCAGACGATGTCCCATTTGTTGATTTAAATAATCAAAACTTAGCCGACAAGGTTTCTTGTAAAGAAGTTGTTACTTACGGTGAAGGTGACAAAACTGTAGTGCTATTGGATTGTGGTGTACAAAACAGTATTATTCGATATCTCTTAGCCCGAGGTGTGAAAGTCGTAAGAGTCCCTTGGAACTACGATTTCTCAAATATGGAATATGATGGACTGTTTATTTCAAATGGCCCAGGTAATCCTGATAACCTTGAAGAGGCTGTTGCACACATCCGCAAGGCAATGGAACAAAATAAACCTGTTTGCGGTGTAGCTATGGGCAACCAGCTATTGGCAAAAGCAGCCAGAGGTAAAGTATCAAAATTGAAATATGGACACAGAAGCCATAACCAACCAGTGCGTATGGTTGGAACTAACAGTTGTTTCATTACAACACAAAGCAATGGCTATACTATTGATTTCAATTCTTTGGATGAAAACTGGGAACAATCTTTTGTGAACTTGAATGATGGAACTAATGAAGGAATCAAGCATAAAACAAAACCGTTCTATGGTATTCAATTCCATCCAGAAGTTTTCAGCGGTTCTGACAAATCAGATTTTATCTTGGATAATTTTATTAAAATTTTATAATCAAACCATTTGACGATATGGACAAATCAAAAATTAAAAAAGTATTGCTTCTCGGATCAGGCGCTCTAAAAATTGGTGAAGCCGGTGAATTCGACTACTCCGGATCTCAAGCCATCAAGGCTTTGAAGGAAGAAGGAATAGAAACTATACTAATCAATCCAAATATTGCAACTGTGCAAACGTCAGAAGGTTTTGCTGACAAAATTTATTTCTTGCCTGTTACTACATTCTTTGTAGAGAAAGTCATCGCTAAAGAAAGACCACAAGGTATCCTTTTGGCATTTGGCGGTCAGACAGCATTGAATTGTGGTGTGGACTTGTTTAAAAATGGTATTCTTGAAAAATATGACGTTGAAGTTTTAGGAACACCTGTACAAGCAATCATGGATACAGAAGACCGTGAATTGTTTGTCAAAAAATTGGACCAAATCAATGTCAATACTATAAAGAGTGAAGCTGTTTTAACAATCGAAGATGCAAAAGAAGCTGCGAAAAACTTGGGTTACCCGGTAATCGTTAGAGCTGCTTATGCACTAGGTGGTTTAGGAAGCGGTTTCTGTGACGATGAAGAACAACTCGTTTCTCTTACTGAAAAAGCCTTCTCTTTCTCTCCTCAAGTTTTGGTTGAAAAATCATTGAAGGGATGGAAAGAAATCGAATTTGAAGTGGTTCGTGACCGTTTCGATAACTGTATTACAGTTTGTAATATGGAGAACTTTGACCCGCTTGGTATTCATACAGGTGAAAGTATCGTGGTTGCGCCAACTCAAACATTGTCAAACGATGACTGCCAAATGTTGAGAGAATTGGCCATCCGCATTGTCCGTCACATTGGTATCGTAGGTGAGTGTAACGTTCAATATGCTTACGATCCATTGTCAATGGATTATCGAGTAATCGAAGTCAATGCTCGTTTGAGCCGTAGTTCTGCTTTGGCATCAAAGGCAACAGGTTATCCATTGGCATTTATTGCTGCTAAATTGGGCTTGGGTTATGGATTGTTCGAATTAAAGAACTCTGTAACAAAAGTAACTTCTGCATTCTTTGAACCGTCAATTGACTATGTGGTTTGTAAGATTCCTCGTTGGGACTTGGGCAAATTCCATGGTGTAAAGAAAGAAATTGGCTCTTCAATGAAGTCTGTTGGTGAAATCATGGCAATTGGTAGGACTTTTGAAGAAACTATTCAAAAGGGTCTTCGTATGATTGGTCAAGGTATGCATGGCTTCATTGAAAATAAGGCTATTGAAGTTGCTGACATTGACAAAGCTCTAAAAGAACCTACAGACAAACGTATTTTCATTATCGAAACTGCCTTTAGAAAAGGTTACGATATCCAAAAAATATATGATTTGACCAAGATTGACAAGTGGTTCCTTGAAAGACTTTATAACTTGGTTAAGACTGATAATGAGTTAGAAAAATACTCGACTTTGGAAGAACTTCCTGCAGAATTACTTAAATTGGCCAAAGAGCAAGGCTTCTCTGACTTCCAAATCGGTCGTGCGGTATTGAAAGAAAATATGGGTAATACTGAAAATGCCAACCGTGCGGTTCGTGCATTGAGAAAGAAATTGGGTATTCTTCCTTGTGTAAAACAAATTGATACATTAGGTGCTGAATATCCGGCAAAAACAAATTACCTATATATGACATACAATGGCTCAGAACATGACATTAACTACGAAAATGACGGCAAGTCAGTTGTGGTTTTAGGTTCTGGTGCTTACCGTATTGGTAGCTCTGTTGAGTTTGACTGGTGTAGTGTCAATGCTTTGATGACTGTCCAAAAAGAAGGATGGCGCTCTGTCATGATTAATTATAACCCTGAAACAGTATCAACAGACTACGATATGTGTGACCGTCTATACTTTGATGAACTTACCTATGAAAGAGTTATGGATATTCTTGATCTTGAAACTCCTCACGGTGTAATTTTGTCAACAGGTGGACAAATTCCTAACAACTTGGCTACAAGATTGGATGAAGATGGTGTTAATATTTTGGGTACTTCTGCAAAGAGCATTGATAATGCCGAAGACCGCCACAAATTCTCATCTATGTTGGATAGCCTAGGCATTGACCAACCAAGATGGAGAGAATTGACTTCAATGTCTGATATTTCAGAATTTGTTGAAGAAGTGGGCTATCCGGTATTGGTTCGTCCTTCTTACGTGCTTTCTGGTGCTGCAATGAATGTATGTTCTAATGATGAAGAATTAGAACGTTTCTTGAAATTGGCAGCAAACGTCTCTAAACAACACCCGGTTGTAGTAACAGAATTCATTGAACATGCAAAAGAAATTGAAATGGATGCTGTGGCTCAAAATGGTGAAATCAAAGTTTATGCAATTTCTGAACACATTGAATTTGCCGGCGTTCACTCTGGTGATGCAACTATTCAATTCCCGCCTCAAAAATTGTATGTCGAAACTGTAAGAAGAATTAAGAAGATTTCAAATCAAATAGCAAAAGCATTAAATATCTCTGGACCTTTCAATATCCAATATCTTGCCAAGAACAATGATATCAAGGTTATTGAATGTAACCTCCGAGCTTCACGTAGTTTCCCATTCGTTTCAAAAGTATTGAAATTGAACTTCATTGACTTGGCTACACAAGTAATGTTGGGTAAACAAATTGAAAAACCAAATAAGAGTGCGTTTGACTTGGATTACGTAGGTATCAAAGCATCACAATTCTCATTCTCTCGTTTGCAAGGAGCAGACCCTGTTTTGGGCGTGGATATGTCTTCTACCGGAGAGGTGGGTTGTATTGGTGACGATACATCAGAAGCAATATTGAAATCAATGCTTTCTGTGGGGTATAAATTCCCTAAGAAATCTGTTTTGTTGAGTACAGGTTCTGCAAAACAAAAAGCAGAAGTTTTGGATGCTGCCATCACTCTTTACGAAAAAGGATATAAATTGTATGCAACTGGTGGTACTTACAAGTATCTTGCTGAAAATAATGTCCCTTCTATCCGTGTTTATTGGCCATCAGAAAACGAGACTCCTCAAGCCTTGGATATGTTGCACAATAAACAAATCGATTTGGTTGTGAACATTCCAAAGAATTTATCAAGTAAAGAGTTGAGTAACGGTTACAAAATTAGACGTGCTTCAATTGACTTAAATATTCCATTGATTACAAATGCTCGTTTGGCTTCTGCCTTTGTTGAAGCTATCAGTAAATATTCTATGGACGATATTGAAATCAAGTCATGGGATGAATATTAATCGAAATTAAAAAAAAGTTTTTATGAATAAAATTTTAGGATTATTG
>JAHHQT010000047.1 GCA_020026215.1 Muribaculaceae bacterium | reverse complement strand
CAAAAAAATTGGTTCAATTAATGAATGTTGTATATCTTTGCAATTGACTTTTAGAGGCTAAATAATAAAGATTGGTGGCAAATTGCCATAAACAAGCCGAAAAGCAAAACTAAAAAGACTAAGATTATCAATTTTCAATAACATTAATAATACAAATTCAACAATTATGAAGTTCCTTACAGATGAGAAGTTGACAATTGTCGGTGGTGCCGGCATGATTGGTTCAAACATGGCTCAAACTGCCTTGATGATGGGTTTAACACCAAACGTTTGCCTTTATGACCCTTATGGCCCAGGTTTGGAAGGTGTTGCTGAAGAAATGCGTCACTGCGGTTTCCAAAATGTGAACCTTACATTTACTACAGATATTAAAGAAGCATTGACAGATGCTAAATATGTAATCTCATCAGGTGGTGCTGCTCGTAAAGCAGGTATGACTCGTGAAGATTTGTTGAAAGGCAATGCTGCTATCGCTGAAGAATTCGGTAAAAACATCAAAGCATACTGCCCAGACGTTAAACACGTAGTAGTTATCTTCAACCCAGCAGATATTACTGGTCTTATCACATTGCTTTACTCAGGTTTGAAACCTTCTCAAGTTACAACATTGGCAGCATTGGACAGCACACGTCTTCAAAGCGAGCTTTCTAAATACTTCAACGTTGCTCAAAGCGAAGTAACTGGTTGCCGCACATACGGTGGTCACGGTGAACAAATGGCTGTATTTGCTTCAACTGCTAAAGTTGCAGGTACTCCACTTCTTGACCTAATCGGCACAGAAAAACTTCCTGCTGAAAAATGGGCAGAAATCCAAGAAAAAGTAACTAAAGGTGGTGCAAACATCATCAACCTACGTGGCCGTTCTTCATTCCAAAGCCCGGCATACGTTTCAGTTGAAATGATCCGCGCTGCAATGGGTGGTGAAGCATTCGCATGGCCAGCTGGTCGCTACGTATCTTTCAAAGGATTCGACCACATCATGATGGCTGTAGAAGCTACTATCACTAACAAAGGTTGCGCATACGAAGAAATCGTAGGTACAGCTTCAGAAATGGAAGCATTGAAAGAAAGCTACAAACACCTATGTGCTCTACGTGACGAAGTTATCGAAATGGGCGTACTTCCTCCAGTTGCTGAATGGCACGCACTTAACCCTAACATCGACTAATCAAGTCGTCAGACAAAACATAAAAGCCGGCTTGCAAAAGTCGGCTTTTTTAATATCTATAAACCATTAAAACAGATATCTAATGAAAAAGCTAAATGTAATAGCACTTTTACTATGTGCATTGTTATTATTGCCGGGATGTAGCACTCCTTTGAACAATACAGCCAAAGGCGGTATGATAGGCGGTGGAGCAGGAGCCGGTGCAGGTGCATTAATCGGTGGACTTATCGGCAAAGGAAAAGGTGCGGCTATTGGTGCTGCCATTGGTGGCGGTATTGGTGCTGGTGCCGGTGTACTTATCGGTAAGAAAATGGATAAAGCTGCTAAACAAGCTGCTGAAATAGAAGGCGCAACTGTTGAAAGAGGCGAAGTAACAGAAGGCGAAAACAAAGGAACTGAATATGTAAAAGTGACTTTGGACAGTGGAATTACTTTCCCAACCAACGGAACAAAACTTTCCAAGACTGCAGAAAGCTCATTGTCAAGATTTGTAAACGAACTTGACCCATTGTTTGACATCGCTATTTGCGGACACACAGACAATACAGGTTCTTTGCAAGTAAACCAACGTATTTCATTGCAACGTGCCCAATCCGTAGCCAATCACCTTAACACTGCAGGCATCGCATACAGTCGCTTACGCTCTGTGAAAGGTTACGATTATCAATATCCGATTGGAGACAATGCAACTGCTGAAGGACGCGCTCAAAACCGTCGTGTAGAGTTGTATATCATTCCAAGCGAAAAGATGATTCAAGAAGCAAACGAACAAGCAGCCAATTAGAATAATTAATAAATAACACAAGTGAACGCTTTGATTTCTGAAAAATCAAAGCGTTTCTTTATTTATAAATAAGACAAAACCGCCCCGACAAATTACTGTCGGGGTGGTTTTAAATATAGGTTGTAACTATTATTCTACAATCAATTTAGCAGTCTTCACTGAATTTTCAGCCACTACTTTTACGAAGTAGATACCGGCTGACAAACCATGAGTTGAAACTGCACTTGCTCCATCAACCATTGTTGACAATACTTTTGTACCATTCATTGCAAATACTTCTACCATAGCTTGTCCATCAACAGCCACGTTAAACGCATCCCCCGCTTTGACAGGATTAGGATAGACTTTGATACCCTGTTCTGCTACAGCATGACTTTCAACGCCGCCAAACAAAGGATAAACGCTTTCGAAGGCAGGGACAGAGATAGTGAACTTCGCGTCTTTCTTGGATGCTCCCATATCGAAACGCAAGCTGTTGATTTGAATAGGATAAATACCCAAGTCATTCGGGTTGCACCAGTCTGCCAATTTCAATTCATAAGTGGATGATGTATTATGAGCCAAAGTCTCAGAAGTAAATACCCATGAAGCTATACGTTCTCCCAATGCATTTTCAGCATTCATTGAGATTTTCTTAACGGTAGCCTCACCCGGATTTACAGTAATCTTGATAGCATCAGGCAAACTCCATACAACCATCGGGTGTTCGACTGAGATATAAGCACCTCGAGCTACACCATTTCCTGTATAATCCAATTTGAAACCATTTTCAAATTCTGAGATAACCATACCCTTACCACCTGTTTGTTTCAATTTCCAGTCAGTTGGGAAAGTCGGATAGTTAACAGGCATATTGGCTGCTGTAGGGATTTGAACTGAAACATTCAATTCTTTCTTAATATCACCCAAAATTCCGGTAACGACAACATCACCGTCTTTCAAGCCGGTAACGAAACCTTTATCATTGACTGTACAGATAGAATTGTCGGCAGAAGTCCAATTGAACACTTTTGGAGTAATAGGATATGGTTTACTGTCTATTTCAGTAGAAACTTCAATTTCATAAGGGCGTTTGTCATCTACAAGAATCTTGCTGTGAGTAATATCGAAATTTTGAATGTTCTTCACTTCAACAGGCAATTTTGTAGTCAAGCCGTTATAGTTGGCTGTGATATAACCGGCACATGGTTCACCTTTGGCAATAAACGTACCTGTTTCATCCACTTGACCGATGGAAGCGTCACAAGTAAATGTCACACCTTCCAAATTTTCAGTCATCAAAGCATCATATTTGTTATAACCCAAAACTACAGGTCTTGCAGTACCATAGATAGGCAAAATCAAACGAGAATCCAAAGTACGGATTTTAGCCACTGTGCTGTCTTTAGGAGCAGTATTGACAACCAACCATCCGTTACCTACAGGACGTTCATGTCCGTCAGCAGGCCAGTTCACCACTTTCTTGCTGACAATCATTTCAGCAGAGCCACCACCGTCAAGACCGACAGCATCATCTGCTCCATAATATTTCAAGATTTGAGCTACTTCACCAGTTGTTGCACCACGGAATTGACCTTTTCCGTCAACCACCAATAGATACAACCAACGGCCATCTTTTGATGCGCCAACTGATGTACGAGGATAAGGTACACTGTTGTAGCCGTCTTCTGTGTTTCTGTTTGTCAAGACACCATTTTGAAGAATCATGGCATTACCACCAATCATTTCACGGATATTAGGATTCAATGGAGATTCCTTATCTGTAGTAGTAATAGCCATTTTCACAGTAATTACATCACCGTCGTTGAATTTATCCAAGAATACTTTTGCATCTTTGATACCTGACAAAACAGATTCATCTTTTGCGATAGGATTAGAGCCTAAGTTTGTCACTTTCTTGATAACCTTACATTTTACATCACGATTGACGCACCATTTTTGACCTTCAATAGGTTTAATGTAAACTTCAGTTTTTGTCAAACCATGATCGGCTGTAGAGTTCACATCTTGGCGTGTTGTTTCACCAGCAAAACGGTTAAAGAAAGTCAAACCACAATCAGTACGAGGATTGTTGACATTGACAAAATTGAAAGTTTCTCCATTGGCAGCAGTCACGGTTCCCAAGAATGACATATAGTCCAAAATAGGAGTACCTGTTTCATCAATAGTAGCAAATCCCCACCAGTTACTATTTGGTTCAATTTGAACTTCTCCATTTTCTATACTACCTCCACGAGGAGCTCCCAATGGAAATTCGTGGTGACCAATAACATTGAAGAAGTCTCCATTAATACCGCAATAGGCATCGTGTCCTTCGTAGGATTTACGGGCGCAGGCACCGGTTACAAGTTCTGTACCTTCGATACGGTCGTTAGCCAAGTAAGTTTCAATTCTATTGTATTGATTATAAGTGTCTATCTTCATCATATAGACGCGAATCGGCAAGTTGGGCAATGCGATATGCAAATAGGTATTACCCGGACCTACTACTTTGTGAACAAGTGTATCGACACGTTGCTCCTGTCCATCAATCAAGATTGTATTTCCTGCAGCACTGGCAGTTCCGGCCATTGCCAATAAGGAAAGGCCCAATAAGAAATTCTTCATGTTAAGTTAAAATATTATGTTGGTTTGTTTATTTATCGTTATCCAAAAACTACACTAATAGAGTACCTGCCACAAAATTATACAAATTAATCTAAATAACCATTAAATAAACACACAAAATAGGCATTCCCAAAATGTTTTTAGGAATGCCTATTTGATTATGTTTCAATCTTATTTAACGACCAACTTGACCGTCTTAGCAGAATTTTCGGTAATTACTTTCACCAAATAAATTCCGGCATTCAAACTGTCAATTGAAAGGCTTGTTTGTCCTTCAATGATTGTTGAAAGAACTTTTGCTCCATTTAAGGCAAATATCTCAACGGATGCAAGGCCGTCAGCCATAACAGTAAACGCTTCTCCTACATGAACTGGATTAGGATATATGCAGAATGATTCTTTTGCAATAGTATTACTTTCCACTCCTCCCATTTGAGGATAAACCGCCTCAAATCCAGGAACAGGAATCGTGAATTTTGAATCTTTCTTAGATACACCCATATCAAAACGGATGCTGCTGATTTTAATTGGATAAATCGCAATGTCATTCACGTCGCTCCACTCTGACAAATTTAGTTCAAACACAGATTCCTTGTTTTTTTCCAACTGTTTGTCGGTAAATACCCATGACGGCATACGTTCTCCCAATGCATTTTCTGCATTCATTGAGATTTTCTTCACCGTTGCCTCTCCCGGATTAACCTTGATGCGGATACCTTCTACCAAACTCCAAACAGTCATAGGAGATTCAACAGAAATATAAGCACCACGAGCCATACCGTTACCGGTATAGTCCAATTTGAAACCATTCCCAAATTCAGCAATGGAGATTTCCTTGCCACCTGTTTGTTTCAATTTCCAATCAGTCGGGAATGACGGATAGCAAACAGGCATATAGGTTGCCGTTGGAATTTCCACCTTGACATTCATCGTCTCTGTTAGAGAATTCTTTGTTCCAGTAATTTTTGCAGAGCCGTTTGCGATACCCTTCAATATACCTGTGTTGGCATCGATAGTTGCTACTTCAACATTGTCACTTGTCCAACTAAAGGCAACTGGATTAATCGGCATTACTTTATCCAAAACTGTGGCATTGACTTCGACAGGATATTCACGCACATTGTCAATAATGATATTTTGCAAACGCAGATGAGCATCGGCACTTTCTACTACAGTTACAGGGATTGTGGTCTTCACTCCATTATATTCGGCAGTCAGCGCACTGCATCCCTCGCCCGTTCCATAAAGAGTAGTACCATTGTTGATAACCTCTCCCAATTTTGAATCGCACGACAATTTCACTCCTTCGAGATTAGCATCCACCAAAACTCCATATTGGTTATATCCATAGAATTTCGGTGTATAGATACCATATTTAGGCAACTTCATTGCCCAATCCATAAATCGGATTCCCACAACTTTGTTGTCTGTCGGAGCTTTTGAAACGACAAAAGAAGCAGCAGCAACGCCACGCTCGTGTCCGTCACTGGTTACGTTTCTCACGCCCAAAGGCAAAGTATAGAAAGTGGAAGAACCTCCACCGTCCTCATTATTGGCATAGTCCGCGCCCAAATATTTCATCAAATCAGAAAACTCGTTGGTTGTTGCACCAATTGAAATTTGTGAACGGCCATCAATCACCACCATATAAAATTTCGACTTGTCTTCGGAATACCCCACCCCTGTACGTGGATGACGTTGTGTCCACAAAGGATTGTCTATGGAGATTTTCTTGCCGGCCTCCAAGATACGAGGATTACCACCACAAGTTTGGATGACATTGACAGGCACACCCTCAACCGTCGTTTTGGCATGGACAGTAACACGATCGCCCACTTTCAATTTATCCAATTCTGCACGGCAAGCCGCTTCGGTAGCAGCCAATACATATTCACCCTCGGGGATAACACATTCCCCCGTATGGGTTGTGATTTCAAATTCAACTTCTTCACCGACACGGATACAATCCCCTTTCAGCATTTTAGCAGTTACTTCTGAAACTTGTCCTGCCACTTCAGGATGATTCAATTTTTTATAGAAACGATGAGTAAAGACCGTGATTCCGGTATCCCAAATTTCATGCGTATTTACACGCTTGAAATCAAATCGTTTTCCACCGACGGTAGCATAACCGACCATATCCATAAAGCCATAATAAGGCTCCCCCTTTTCATCAAAAGAGATTTGTGTCCAGTTATTACTGATTTTATAAATTTCGCCGTCAACAATTTGCGAGCTATAAGGTTCGCCAGCCAAAGGTTCTCCATGATGAGTAGAACCCGAGGTATAGAAGCCGTCGGTATTCACGCCTAAGAAATATGATAATTTCTCCTTGCTATAACGAGTTGCCATGGAAGTCAAAGTTTCTCCTCCACCCAACTTGTCTTGCCCTACCACATTGCGAATGTCAATCAGCGGATTCTTCAAATCAATGACACTATAGAACACTCTCATCTGTTGAGTGGGAACAGCCTTGTTCTTGAGAATCAATGAAGTCTGTGTTGTTCCCGGACCGACTTGGGCATGAAACAATGTATCTAAAGCGAACTCTGTTCCGTCCAAATTCACCACATTCTCTGCAAAAGAAGATAAGCCCAACAGAAGGAGTGAAGAGACTAATAATTTTCTCATTTCACACTGAGTTTTAGTCGTGATTTCAAATTATTCAACAATCAATTTTGCAGTCTTGACTGTTGTGCCATCGGCAATTTTCACAAAATAAATTCCGGCTGTCAAACCTTGTGTTGAAACAGCACTGGTTTCATCCACCATCATTGACATAGCTTTAACACCATTCAAGGCAAAGACCTCAACGGAAGCCTGACCATCGACTGCAACAAGGAATGCTTCACCTGCCTTAACAGGATTAGGATAAACATTGATACAGCTTGAAGGAATAATATCACTAGACACACCGCCAAATTGAGGGTAAACAGCTTCGAAGGCAGGAACAGAAATCATGAATTTGTTGCCTTTCTTTGAAACGCCCATATCAAAACGGATGCTGTTGATTTTAATTGGATAGATAGCCTGTACCTTAGGGTCGCACCAGTCAGACAACTGAAGTTCATAGACAGATTCCTTGTTCTTTTCGACCGCTGTATTTGTGAATACCCAAGATGCAATACGTTCACCCAACGCATTTTCTGCATTCATTGAAATCTTCTTGACAGTTGCATCTCCAGGATTAACTTTAATGCGCACTGATTCAGGCAAGCTCCATAATACCATTGGGCGTTCAACAGAAATATAAGCACCACGAGCAGCACCATTTCCTGTATAGTCCAATTTGAATCCGTTTTCCAATGGAGCAATAGCCAAATCTGTACCACCTGTTTGTTTCAATTTCCAGTCAGTTGGGAATGTTGGGTAATTGACAGGCATATTGGTTGCCTTTGGAATTTGAACAGAAATATTGATGTTATTGTTAGATTCACCGAATGTACCATTCACCACAGCATCTCCATCTTTATGTCCCATGATGATACCATTGTCATCTACTGAACAAATGTCGGTATTCTCAGATTTCCAGTTGAAGATTTTCGGTGTTACAGTGTATGACTTACCGTCGATTTCTGTTGAAACTTCAATTTCATAAGGACGCTTGTCATCCATGATGATTTTTTCGTAAGTGATTTTGAAGTTGGAAACATTGACAATTTCAACTGGTAATTTCGCAGTTAAACCATTATAGTGCATAGTTAAATAACCACCTGCAACTTCTCCTTTTGCCACAAATGTTCCATTTTCATCAATATGACCGATTTGAGGGTCACAAGTATAAGTCACACCTTCCACATTGTCTGACAACAATACATCATATTGGTTATAGCCCAAAGCTATTGGTTTTGCAGTTCCGTAAAGAGGCAAAATCAAACGAGTGTCCAGCGGACGGATTCTGGCAATTGTGCTGTCAGTCGGTGCTGTTTGAACTACAACAAAACCATTACCCACAGCACGTTCGTGACCGTCAGAAGTCCAGTTCATCACTTTTTTGTTGACTACCATAGTTGCAGAACCTCCGCCGTCCATGCCGACAGCATCCCAAGCTCCATAGTGCTTCAAGATTTGGCAGACTTCACTGGTGGTTGAGCCACGATATTGACCTTTACCATCATTCACAATCATATAAATCCAGCGTTTATCCTTTGAGCAACCGACAACAGTACGTGGATAAGGTTTGATATTGTAATCTTCATTGTTTGAATTGCACAATTCTCCATTTTTCATGATTAGCGCATTACCGCAAACCAATTCATGGATATTCGGGAACACTTTGTCATTCTCCAAATGTAATTCAGTTCTGATGGTCACTTCATCTCCCGGTTGGAACTTGTCAAGATAGTCTTTGGCATCGTTCACACCCGAAATGACAGATTCGCCTTCTCCGATAAGGTTATAGCCTAAATTGGTCACCTTGCGAACAACCACACATTTTACATCAATGTTTGTTCCCCATTTTTGACCCTCAACAGGCTTGATAAAAACTTCTGTCTTTTGAAGACCTGTATGACTGCCATAATATTTGTCCTTACAAGTATGAGCTCCGGCATAACGGTTGAAGAAAGTCATGTTCAAACCATCACTGGGATGATTCACTCTTTCAAAGTTATATTGTCCGTGTTTCGCAGAAATCACTTTTCCCTTGAAAATCATTCGGTCCATGAATGGAACGCCGTCTACGTCAAAGGCAGCACATTTAGTCCAATAGCCATTGTCTGTCTCGCGTTGTACTTGACCGCCTTCGACACTACCACCAATCGGCGTACCAGAAGGATAAGAACTACCAATATTAAAAAAGTTTGCATTGACACCGCAATAAGCATCATGACCTTCGTAAGATTTACGGGCGCAGGCATCTGTCACACGTTCCATGCCGACAATACTGTCTTTACCTAAGAAAGTTTCAATCTTGTTATACGGATTGTTTCTGTCAATAATCATCATATAGGCTCTGACAGGAAGGCCAGGCAATTCCAGACGCATATAGGTATTTCCAGGGCCAACGACCTTGTGTACCAAAGTGTCGACACGCTGTTCCACATTGTCTATCATAATCCCCTGACGGGCAGCATTGGCTGTAAAGAACATACAAGCCAATAAAAGAGATAAAAGAATCTTTTTCATGTTTAGTTAAAATGTTGGTTTGTTTAGTTTTAATTGTTGGTTTGTTTATTTATCGTTGTTTTTCCAGTAATCTAATGGAGTATTTTTCGCAAATTTAAGCAAATAAATCTAAATGACATTAAAATTAAGACACAAAAAAAGGTATCCCAAACTTGTTTTGGGATACCTCAAATTATAAGTTTTCGTATTTATTCTACAATCAATTTTGCAGTTTTGGAAGAATCCTTATCTGCTACTTTAACGAAATAGACACCAGCTGTCAAACCTTGTGTTGAAACAGAACTTGTGCCTTCTACCTCTGATGACAAAACTTTTGCACCATTCAAGGCAAAGACTTCAATAGAAGCCTGTCCTTCAACAGCCACATTAAATGTTTCACCGACTTTTACAGGATTAGGATAAACATTGATGTTTTCAGCAGCTACGAAATTATTTTCGATACCACCCAATTGAGGATATCCTGCTTCAAATCCGTGTACTGAAATAGAGAATGGAGTATCTTTGGCAGACACGCCCATATCGAAACGCAAGCTGTTGATTTGGATAGGATAGATACCTGTATCTTTAGGATCGCACCAGTCAGTCAAATTCACTTCAAAACTTGATTCTGTATTTTTTGCCAATTCTTTGGTGGTAAATACCCAAGATGCGATGCGTTCACCGAGGGCATTTTCAGCATTCATTGAGATTTTCTTGATTGTGGCATTTCCAGGATTCACCCTAATTCTAACGACTTCAGGCAAACTCCAGAGAATCATCGGATGTTCAAGCGTAATGTAAGCACCACGTGCTGTACCATTACCTACATAATCCAATTTCATTCCATTTTCAAATTCAGATACTTTCATATCCTTACCACCGACTTGTTTTACAGTCCAATTGGTTGGAAATTCCGGATAGTTGACAGGCATATAGGCTGCTGTAGGTATTTCAACTTTTACATTCAATTTGCCTGTATATTCACCAACTTTCCCGGCAACGACAGCTGTACCGTTTTTGATACCTTTCAAAACACCTGTATGAGCGTTGATAGTAGCTACAGCCTCATTGTCGCATGACCAAGTCAATGCCTGTGGGTTCAATGGCATTTCTGACTCTACCACTGTAGCCAAAACATCTACGGGATATTCGCGAAAGTTATCCAAATGAACATCAGTCAAACGCAAATGTACTTTATCACTAAAAGCGATAGTTACAGGGATTGAAGTCTTATAACCTTTGTATTCTGCATTGAAAGCAGCAACACCTGTACCAGAAGCGTAAAGAGTTGTACCATTATTGATGATTTCACCTAATTTAGAGTCGATGGAAAGTTTTACCCCTTGAACGTCTTTGTCAATCAACTCACCATATTTGTTGTAACCAAAGAATTTAGGAGTATAAATACCGAATTGAGGAAGTTCCATTGCCCAATCCACGAAACGGATAGAAACAATTTCCGAGTCTTCAGGAGCTGAAAGCACAGTAAACATACCCGCTGCATCGGCACGTTCGCGACCGTCACTTGGGTTGTTTCTTACGCCCAATGATTTAGTATAAAGAGTAGCAGAACCACCACCGTCAACGTTTATAGCATTGGCAGCACCTGCATATCTCATCATATCTGCAAGTTCCATGGTATGTACACCTGCTGAAAACGCAGTACGACCATCAATGACCATCATAATCACTTTGGTTTGGTCAGCAGAATAACCGATTGAAGAACGTGGGTGACGAGCCACAGCATCACCTCTGTCCTTTTCAGTATCCAATGTTACACCGTCAGCCAAGATATTAGGGTTACCTGAACAAACTTGTTTCAACACCAAATCCTTGTCGTCCAATTGAGTCATTGGATTAACAGTTACTTTATCACCGACTTTCAAATTTTGTACAAAAGCCATGACTTTACCACGACCTGCAATTGTATATTGGTCAGCTGGACGTTCAATATCACCCGTTGTAGTAGGTGCAGTCACCACTTCCAATACCATCGGTTTCCCGATTTGCATGGATTCACCAGAAACCAATTTAGCATTGACTTCAGCAATCTTACCGGCTTTGTCAGGGTTGTCCATTTTTCTATAATGACGCGGAGTATAAATAGACAATGTATTGTCGTTAGCCTCTTTATTGACTACAGAGAATTCAACAGACTCATCATTACAAGATGCAGTGCCGAAGAATGAAACACGTCCGATATGAGGCAAACCTTCTGCATCAATGGCAAATTGAGGACTACCTTTAGTACCGATGATTGTTCTATAGATTTCGCCATCAACAGCCGCAGAACCTTGAGGTTCACCGATACATGATTCTCCACTGGATGCGCTACCACTTGTATAGAAGAAGTTAGTATTGATTCCACCAAAATAAGAAAGGTCTTTTGTAGAATGAGATTTTGCCATCTCACTGACAGTTTGCCCTCCAGGAAGTTTGTCATGAGCTACGACAGCCCTTACAGAAACGCCCGGATGTTTCAAGTCTGTAATTGTATAGAAAACTCTTAAATGGAATGTAGGATCAACTTCACGAGTGAGAAGCAATGAGGTCTGGGTAGTGCCCGGTCCAACCACTGCATGGAATAAAGTATCCACCTGATAGTCATATTCGCAAAGTTTCACATTGCCTTTAGCGAAACCGACCATTGATAGGCACATAAGTGCTACTATCAAAAGAAATAATCTTTTCATGATAAGTGTAAATTAGTTGTTATTACAATCGTTTTATGTATGGTATATTATCATCACAAAGATAGGAAAAATTTGGATTACTTTGCTATAAGTATTCCACTAAATGAGAAAAGCACCTTATTTTCCTGCAATATTAATTGGTTTTATTCTACAATCATTTTAGCTGTTTTCACAGAGTCTTCTCCAGCTACAGTCAAAAAATATACACCGGCTGTCATACCTTGTGTAGATACGGCTGATGTACCCTCAACAACAGTTGACAATACTTTTGCTCCATTCAAAGCATATACATTGACCTCAGCTTTTCCTTCCACTGCCACATTGAATGTTTCGCCCACTTTGATTGGGTTAGGATAAATGTTGGCAACGTCTGGAGCGATGATATTGCTTGCAATACCGCCGAACTTAGGATATAGTGCTTCAAATCCAGGGACACTGATAGTGAATTGAGATTCTTTCTTTGAAGGGCCCATGTCGAAACGCAAGCTGTTAATCTTGATAGGATAAATGGCCATTTGGTCGGCTTCGCACCAGTCTGAAAGTTGCAATTCATAAACAGATTCTTTGTTCTTTGCCAATTGGTCGGTAGTAAATACCCAAGAAGCGATACGTTCACCAATAGCATTTTCAGCATTCATTGAAACCTTCTTGATGGTAGCATCACCAGGATTTACTCTAATGCGGATAGAGCTTGGCATACCCCAAACTTCTACAGGATGGTCAATGGAAATATAAGCACCACGAGCCGCACCATTGCCTGTATAGTCTAATTTGAATCCATTTTCAAATTCAGCAATAGTGATACCCTTACCACCCACTTGTTTGATTTTGCATTCTGTCGGGAAAGTAGGATAATTGACTGGCATATTGGCTGCGATAGGGTTTTGGACCACTACAGTAACGGTATCATTGAAGTTGTCTGATTTACCGAAAATACGAGTTGTTCCATCTTTAATACCGACAATATTACCGTTCACCACTTTACAGATTTCAGGATTTTCAACAGTCCAGTTTACAGAACCCGGATCTACTTTATCCACAGTAATACCGATAATAGACTCAATCACAACAGGAGATTCGTGCAAGTTGTCCACTACGTATTTGTCATAAAGCAATGTCAACGGAGTCAACACAGTCTTTACTTTTTGAGTAACCGACAAACCATTGTAAGTAGCAGGAATTGTACCTTCGGCTTCTTTATCTGTAGCAATGAACTCATTCTTTTCGTTGATAGTACCGATGTTAGGAGAGCAAGTAAATTTTACATCTTTCAAGTCTTCTGATTTCAACACCCCATATTTGTTGAATGCCTTGATAATCGGGCGGAAACGTGCAGTGATAGGCACATTGTAAGGACGTGCTACAAATTCTAAGATAGCGATAGCCTCATCCTGCGGAGCTTGTGAGAA
>JAHHQT010000046.1 GCA_020026215.1 Muribaculaceae bacterium | reverse complement strand
CCGATGAGTTTTAACTAGGGAATAACGCTTGACACAGTTTATTTTACACTACCGTTTTATCTTAAACAATCAATACTATTTAAATTTTTATTTGTAGTTTTACGTTCAGTGATATAATCACATTGCAAATGTGAAATGTCTACTATTTGAAATATCAATTAACACTTGAAATTGTATGGAAGAAAATGCTAAGTCTCGTTTATTATTAGTAATTAAGGAATTGCAATTAAGCCAACGGAAATTTGAAGAACAGGCAAAATTGTCGAATGGTTATATTAGAAACTTGAAAGCATCTCCTTCATCTGCTGTTCTACAAAAGATTTTCAGTGCTTTTCCTAAAATAAATAAAGATTGGGTAATTTATGGGAATGGGGATATGTTTGATAAGCAAACAAGACCAACTAGTAACACAGGTATACCTCAAGAAAAATTAGTTCCTCTTATTCCAGTTTCTTCACGGACAGATAGGTTTGATAAGTTTTACTTATCAGTTAGGAGAGAAGAATGTAAACAGCTTTACTCCCCAGTCAATGGAGCTGACATCGCAGTTCCTATTACAGAAGAATCAATGGCACCTGAATATTCCAATGGCTCTATCGTATTTTTGAAAAAACTTGATGATAATGCATTTAACGAATGGGGCAAAGTCTATGTGCTTAATACTAATAATGGCCCCATAATTAAGAAACTTATGCCAGTTGGTAATGACAATAGTCGTGTCAGTTGCGTTTCTATTAATCCCGAATATCCTCCCTTCTTAGTTACGCTGAAGGATATTTATGGCGTTTACAAAGTATTAGCTTGTTTAAGTATTAAATAATAATATGATCCCTTCTTATTTAATAATATCATACCTTATCTCTATTCTAATCGTTCTAGTAATTTTATATTTAGTACACGATTTGGAATATACTGCTCTGAAAAACAAAATAGACAAGTGCAAAAGGAATTTGAGGGGAACAAGTTTAGAAGACATAGACACCTCGAAATATAATTTCCCATCAATAGATTATACCATAAGTTTAAGTCAGAGATTCATTCCCCCTGAATATAAATCACAAAATGACTATAAGCTAAAAACAGAAGTATTCCATACTGAGATCAATGGATTCGACTGCGAATTAAGGGTACACGGTATAAAAGAGTATATCTCTCCTGATTCAAATTCTTATGGTGTAAAAATAGAAGACATCTATGAAGCTGAAATCATGGAAGCCTACTTGAAAAAGAATGATAGAATTTTAGGTAGAGATAGCATCCGTTATGGAGCCATAATTTTGTGGCCTTTACTTTTTGTTCCTGCTACACTTTTTCTTTTCTTTGATTATGTACTATTGTATATGAATATATATACTTTAGTTGTTGCTGATATTATCACATATATGTGGTTAGACGCAATTGTTAGGAATCGAATAACATCAAAATTATCTAAAAGACAAAAAAAGAAGTTCTATGCTGTCATACAATTTCTAAAAGAGAAACAATCGGCATTAGGAAAAGGGACACTCAAAAGTAATGCGTTTACAGAAGAGCATAAAGATATTTATAAGAGGCTATTCTGCTCTTTTCTAGAAAAAGTCCAAGGATATTATCGTTCTAAAAATGAGGAGTGGTGGACTCAACTATCTCCCACTGCATTTGAAATCGAAATCGCGAAATGGTACGAAAGTAAAGGCTATAAGGCAAAAGTAACACCCCCAAGTGGAGACGGAGGAGTTGATGTTATAATTGAAAAGGATGGAGTAAAAACTTATATACAATGCAAGCATTACAACTCTTGGAGAATTGGAGTCGAAACAGTTAGAGAATTGTATGGAGTGGCCAAGGCAGACAATGTAGATAACTGCATATTAGCTTGTCTCCATGCTAATGGGCGAGGAGGTCTTACTCAGGAAGCACAACACTTCGTAGACAAAACATCTATGAAGTTAGTTACACTTAAAGAATTAACCGATGGGCAAAACCTTAGAAGCGGACAGCCTTGGACGATTGAAAAGGATGGAAGTAAAAATCTAAAAATAGGTGACCTGATAATCGAACCATCTATCTATATTGATAACTCGGAAGCTAAGAAATGGAGATCTATTCTATACATGATTGATGTGAGTTCTAAGGATATTATATACAATAGACATACATTTATGGTACATTCAAACGAAGAGGCTTTATGTGCCTTTTCAAAGTACATGGAAACACCTTCCTATAAGCCAGTAGAAAGAACGAGTTTGACTCAAAATAACTCTTATAAGAAAAGATGGTACGGGAATTATTACAAAAGATGGAAATAGCATATGGATAAGTTCTTGAAAATAACGGGGTCTATTGCTATGGTTTTTATCATAGCATTATGGATATCAGGTATATTTATGAACAATAGATTCCGAGTAAAAAATAGTAATAGCATCCGGGATAGATGGACTGGAGACTGGTATTCAGCCCAAGAGTTCAAGACAAAATTCCCTCAGTACATTAAAGTGCTAACAGGAAAAGAAGCCAAGAGCAACACCCAGTCCTCTTCTCATGAGATAATTGCTTCAGATACCATTGTTTCAGATTATGAGGAGGCTATAGATACAGTTGTTAGTTGGTGATATTTTTATTGTGCATAAGGATTTCAATTTTAATCATGGATGGACAACTTTGGTTGTCTACCCTCTTTTAAAAGAAAAAAGAAATACCTCACGAATGAAATGTTTCCGAATCCTGCGGATGTGCGTTCTAATCCTGACCCAGCCAAGCGCTCCATCCACAATCCCATCAAAAAAAGAATTGTTGAATTAACGTTCCCAGATAACAACTCCGGGATTAAATCCAACAATTCCCAATTTCAAATATATTAAACTAAATCCTAAATTTCACGTTCGTTCTATAATTCACAAAAGAATGTCACGAAAAACGGCATGGTAATATTAATCATGATACCGTGCACAATAGCAATAGGCACAGCACTCATGCCACAATATTTTTCAATCGCACCCAGCGTTATATCAGAAGAGCCTATCCCCGCAGCCGAAATTGGCGCAAGATAGCCAAAATATTTTCTAATCAATGGGACTCCTATCAAGGCAAACATTTCACGGAATATATTCGCAAGCAACGCAATTGTTCCCAATTCAGTGGCAATTTGTACACCCAAACTTGCACTCTTCAAATCCGTTATCAAAATAGACGAAACAGAATAATAGGCAAAACCGCTTCCTACAGCCATACAATCAAAAGCTGTCCACTGACTCAATAAGAAACCGCCCAATGCAGAAAATGCAATGGTACCTGTCACTGTTGCCAACGGAACAAGTAGCATCTTAAAACTAAATTGTGATTTGAATTCTTTAATCTCAGGATTACTGCCTATATTTATTCCTATAAGAATCATCAGGAAATATAATACATATACGGAAAGCATGTGTACATCAATATCTACCATAAAATACACTCCTGACAAACATCCCAAAATAAAGCAACACAAAGTAATTAAACTACTTTTCATTTTTCGAACCCTTCTTAAAATAAAAATGATACACCAATATAGAAACAACAATACTACCGGTTATACTTAGAAAAGCAATCACAGCCGCCTGCTCACAAAAATAACTAAGATGATCAATTATCAACTTATTCATTCCTATCGAAAAACCCAAAAGGAACAGGAGACAGCACACGACCGCTTGAATTAGAATGGGCACTTTATGTACGGCCGACTTTTTTCTCAAAGAGTAACCTATAACTGCTCCGACACCCATTAATGATACAAATATAAACATGTAAATTACAATTTATAATTAGTTGTCAAAAACCTTTAAATATTAGTTATCAACCGATTGCAATCAAATAAAGCAATAAAATCAGTGAGTTATTAAAGAAAACCCCACCAGATAATTACAATCTGTCAGCTACCGCTCTAAAATAGGGTGCAAAAGTAGCAATATCTACAACAAATGTCAAGTATTATGCAATAAAAATTTCATTCACTTACAATCTGTAAGTAAATATCTATTATTGCTTTTCAACCCACAATCTTACCCTCCAAATCCTTTAAATAATAAATTTCTGCAATCTGCATTTTGGATAATAATTCATTTATAAGAATAATAATCGTTTAATATACAATTAACATGCATCTTATTTAGACCACAGAAAAATAGAATCTTAAATATCCAAGATTAAAATTTGCTTATATATACATACAATTGTATTTTTGCAAATGGGAAACCAATAAATACCGATTGTCCTAACTTATATAAAGATTTAGTCATGAAAAAGCTACTATTACTGTTCCTGCTATTACTGCCAATATTATCTAATGCACAAACCGCAAAATTTGATAAAATTTGGTTGGAATTCGACGTCTTTCAAGGCGGGGAAAAAGGGATGAGAGTCCACACAAAATTTCACACCTATAGCATGAAAGACATGACTGGAAAAGTTGTTGTGTTCTTTTATCACCAAGATGGCTCTCCTGTAAAAGACCTAAATGATAATTACCGTACAACCGACGGAAATGTTAGTTGTTCTGATAAATTCAGTCCCACATATGAAAACTCCTTATATGAAGACTTCAAAGTGTTCATTCCCTATAGTGAAATACACATGCTACCGGGAGAACATTCCTATAAATGCTATGCTGCTGTATATTCCAATTCTTTAGGGAAATATATTTCTAATAGCGACTGGACATACTTTACAGGTACAGGTGTCAAAGAAGTGCAAAAGATTTTTCCAGAGGGCAAATCTTTTTCCTTCGCAAGCGATGATGGTAACAACCTATTTATTACGTTCGTAATCAACAACAATAATGAACAACAAGCAACGGTTTGGGTAGATTACTCTAGAACGGAATTATACCATTGGGATTACAACACTTCTGACGGATTGGGCTTCAACGGATATGACCTAAAGCCAGTTCAGGAAATTATAGGATATGACTTTTTTGGGAATCCTATCAAGTCCTTTTTTTCTGGAAAATACACAACGACTCGCAACGATAACTCCTTTATATTACAAGCAGACTATTCAAGCCTTGTTCTAAATGGTAAATATTATAAGAGAGTGGAAACGAAAAAATACTACGGGGGTGGAAATTATTACAGTGGCGGAAACAATTACTACAATTCAGGAAGTTCGTCAAGTTCTTCATCAAGCTCAACATATCAAACCTGTACAGAATGTCATGGTAGCGGTTATTGCACACTTTGTCATGGAAGAGGCTACACCTTCAACAGCTATTCAGGACACGACGACCAATGCCCTCGTTGCTTTGGAAACGGAAGATGCTTCATGTGCCGTGGTAGCGGTCACCTATAGGCCAACGATACACACATAAAAAAATTCCTGCAAGTTTAACGCTTGCAGGAATTTTTTATTTTCAAATTTTATCCGAGAATCTATATTTTCTATTTCAACTTATTTTTCAATGCCTCAATTCTTTCGTGAGATTCTATAAGTCTGGCTTCATCAATTTCCCCAGACTTCACAGCTTCAACAATCATATCCACCACTTTAAATGGTCTGTCAGGTTCGAATCCTGTAGAGATATTGTTACCCATCAATAAGATGTCTGCTCCGGCATTGATAGCTAGAATCACAGCATCACGAATCTCATACTTGTCAATAATGCCTTTCATATAAAGGTCGTCAGTAACAATTACACCCTCAAATTTCAATTGACCACGCAAAACATCTGTCAACATTTTCTTTGACAAAGTAGCAGGATAAACAGGATCAAGCTGACGGTTGAAAATGTGAGCAGTCATCACCATATCCAAATTACCTTCTTTAATCAAATCTCTATAAGGTGCAAGTTCAGAAGGATTCCATGTGTTAGTGACATCTGCCAAATCATAGTGAGAGTCGTCGATTGCGCTACCGTGTCCCGGAAAGTGTTTCACTGCACAAAGAATATTATGCGTCCTATGAGCCTTGATAAAATCACGTGAAATACCTGTAATCACAGCTGTATCGGCAGAAAAGCCACGATGCAGTTTTCCAATTACCGGACATTCAGGATTGTGAATATCCAAAAGCGGAGCAAGGTTGATATTCAAACCGACCTTTTCCATTTCTTCAGCAATACGACCGGCATAGAATGCAGTCGTATCGGCATTGTTTACTTCACCCAAATATTCAGCACTGACTGTAGGAGCAAAACCATAGCGTTCTTTCAAACGCATCACTTTACCGCCCTCCTGGTCAACGGAAATCAAAAGTTTATAATCTGCGAAACTCTGCAAATCTGCAGTAAGTTTTTTAAGTTGGTCAACGGAAGTGATATTTCTTGAACCTATAGTGGCATCACCTGTCAGGTCAACATCAAAAAGAATAATACCGCCCACCTTCAAATCACGGATATAGCGGGCAACATCACTGTTTTCATCAATAGAATCTCCTTTGAAACCCACCATCAACATTTGGGCAGCATATTCTTTGATTTGTTCATCAGTAAGCTGATTTTTCTTGCAACTTGTACATTGTAAGATTAAAACGACGGAAGCGAGAAACGCAAAAAATCTGATTGTTTTCATATTTAGGATATGGTATTATATTTATG
The DNA here is from genome assembly GCA_020026215.1 of Muribaculaceae bacterium. Lineage (GTDB taxonomy): Bacteria > Bacteroidota > Bacteroidia > Bacteroidales > Muribaculaceae > Limisoma. The sequence goes on along the minus strand of JAHHQT010000046.1, from coordinate 7,277 downwards.
ACACAAATATATACAAATATCCTTAATTCTATACTATTAAATAAGGAATACAAGCATATAAAAAAGCCCTGCAAACATTTGTATCTGCAAGGCTCTTCATTTTTCCTCCGCGGAATGAGAGAGATTCGAACTCTCGGTACAGTTACCCGTACAACGGTTTTCGAGACCGTCCCGTTCGGCCACTCCGGCATCATTCCTTTTCCTCCTTAAATTGTATAACAAAGTTAGTGCTTTTAGTGAGAATAAGAGCACTTTTTAACATTTAAAATCTTAATATTTACTGATGGTTGATTGACAAGTGATTACTTGACCTTATCAGGGTTCTTGGCAATAAATTCTTTCCAAGAAGAACACGTTTTTGCGGTTTTCGGCTTGGCTGATTCATAAAAATGGCACAATGCCACACCCAAAGCATCCGTAGCATCCAAATGAGGGTCAATACTTTCTTTGGGAATATTCAAATTTCGCCTCAACATTTCAGCCACCTGTTCTTTCGAAGCACCACCATTTCCCGTAATGGCCTGCTTCACTTTCAACGGCGCATATTCAGAGATAGGGATATCGTGCACCAAAGCGGCAGCCATAGCCACCCCCTGCGCCCTGCCCAACTTCAGCATAGACTGCACATTCTTTCCATAGAACGGTGCTTCCAATGCCATTTCATCGGGCAAATATTGTTCCACCAATCCCGATACTCGTTCTGAAATTCTACGCAAACGCATATAATGGTCGTCAAACTTACTAAGCAGGATTACCCCCATGGCAATCAATGCAGGCTTATGGTGCTTTATGCCTAAGACGCCATATCCCATCACATTTGTACCCGGGTCAATACCAATGATGATTCTATCCCACTCCTTCAACTGCTGATCCATTATAAATCGATTTCTTCCAACAAAGTTGAGAATCCGGCAACGTCGTGACCGAATTTTTGAGTCATTGCCACCACCAAGTCGTCACCGACATTAGTGTACCAATCCTGTAGAATATCCAATGACTGGCAACGGAATTGCAATGAATAGTTTTTACCTTCATTGGATTCAGCATTCAAAACCACTGTCAAACGAGGTTCTGAAATTTTTCCGTCGGCCAAGGCTTTTGGCAAATATTCCGTTTTCACCCATTCCACAAATTGGGCAGCCACCTTATCGTGTGCGTGATATGTAGTATTGTATATAATCATTTTTCAAATTTTAAAGAGTGAAAGAAGCTACAACCCCAAAATGTTCACCATCAGAGACTGGAGCAATTGACAAGTTGTGCTTTTGTGCAAAAGGACGTGTAAAAATATAGGCACTTCCTGCACCGATAGCCGCTCCGGCAACCACATCCCACCAATCGTGTTTCTTGGCATAAGTACGGCTCCAACCCACATAAGTCGCCAAAGCATAAGCAGGAGCACCAAACTTCCAGCCATAACGACGTTGAACGAAACCGGCATTAGCAAACATGATACTTGTATGAGCTGATGGGAAAGAATGGTCGTCACTCATATCAGGACGGTCTTTCTTCACTGTATATTTCAAAAGATAAGTCGCTCCAAGCGTGGTGGCTGTAGTAAAAGCCGCCTGTTTCAATCCAGTCCAGTCCTTTGTTATCAACACGCCAGTCAATGTTGCCAACGGCATTGCTACCAAAATCACATCACCAGATGTTTTGAAAGCCTTGCGCTTACTGCTGATTTCGAGTTGTTCTGCATAGGCAGAAAGGGCAAATATCAATGATAGGAACAGACAAAGAAACTTCTTCATAACTTAGAACATTAAAATAATTTTAGGCAAAAATACAATCAAACCCACGGCAACCGCTGCAAACACAAAAAGCAAAACCGCTCCTGCCGCCAAATCCTTGGTATGTTTCACCGCCTCGTCATATTCAGAGTTGACACGGTCAGCCAACGCCTCGATGGCAGAATTGAAACCTTCAGCCGCAAGAACACCGCCAATACAAACAATGATTGCCAACCATTCATTGGCAGAAATACTGAAAACGAATCCGGCTATGATAACCGACACCGCAACGACACAATGAATCCAAGCATTATGTTCGTGCGAAATCAAACGCCCGATTCCTGCAAAAGCATATTTAAAACTTTCACCCCGTTTCTTCCAACTGAATTTTGATTTTTCCATATTTGCAAAGATACTAAAATAGTTACCTTCCTAAAACCTTTAATTTAAATTTTTGCGAAAACCGCATATCCCCTCTTTTGCGTTAGCAAATCAATTCCTAATTCACACACAACGGCTTAAAGGGCGTACAATTATGGAATTCACAGGAAAACAAAGCCAACACATTTTATTGCAATTTCAATACTAAATACTTAACTTTGTAAACTATAAGTGGATTCTCCGCTTCGAAAAATCGGGCGGAGAATTTTTATGAACATTACAAGGAGAAAAGATGTCTGAAGAACTGCTAAAATCTGATATAAATAAGCCTCAAGAAGAAGTAGGCTACTCACCCGATGATATCAAGACCTTAGACTGGCGAGAGCACATGCGTCGCCGTCCAGGTATGTATATTGGTAAACTTGGTGACGGAGAACACGCCGACGATGGTATTTACGTAATTTTGAAAGAAGTTCTCGATAATGCTATTGACGAATATGCCATGGGGTATGGTAAACAAATCAATGTTGACATTACAGAAGACGGCATTGTCGAAGTTCGAGATTTCGGCCGTGGTATTCCATTGGAAAAAGTAGTGGATGTTTCATCAAAAATGAATACAGGTGCAAAATACGATTCATCTGCTTTCAAAAAATCCGTAGGTTTGAACGGTGTCGGTATCAAAGCAACCAACGCCCTTTCAGAATTCTTCACCATTTCAGCATTCCGCAACGGTGAAGGCAAGACCGTGAAATACGAACGCGCCATCATCATCGAAGACAATCCTATTTTCTTGACTACCGAGGAGAATGGTACATTTGTCAGATTCAAACCGGACAACGAAATCTTTGTAGGCTACAAATACAAGGATGAATATGTGGAGTCATTGTTGAAGAACTACACTTTCCTAAATACCGGTCTGACTATCATTTTCAACGGCAAAAAGATGCATTCCCGCAATGGTTTGGTCGATTTGTTGAAGGAAAACATGACTAACGACCCATTGTATCCTATCATCCACTTATCAGACACAGACATTGAAGTGGTAATCACCCACTCTGCACAATACGGCGAAGAATTTTATTCTTTCGTAAACGGTCAGCACACCACTCAAGGCGGTACTCACCTATCAGCCTTCAAGGAGGCAGTATCACGTACTATCAAGGAATTCTACGCGAAAAATTTTGAATACTCCGACATTCGCAATGGTATGGTAGCCGCTATCAGCATCAAAGTGGAAGAACCGGTATTTGAGTCTCAAACCAAGACCAAATTGGGTTCTCGCAATATGGAGCCGGATGGTGTAACCATTGCCAAATTCATCGGGGACTTTATCAAGCGTGATTTGGACAACTATTTGCACATCAACGGAGAGACCGCTGAAATCATGCTCAAACAAATTCAGGACTCTGAAAAAGAGCGTAAGGCAATTGCAGGAGTTACCAAACTTTCTCGTGAAAGAGCCAAGAAAACCAGTTTGCACAACAAGAAATTACGCGACTGTCGTATTCACTATAATGATGTAAAGGGCGGAGACCGACGTGCCGAATCATCCATTTTCATTACCGAGGGTGACTCTGCAACAGGCTCTATAACTAAAATCCGTGACGTGGAAACACAAGCCGTGTTCTCATTGCGCGGTAAACCGTTGAACACATTCGGCAAAAAACAAAAAGTGGTTTACGAAAACGAAGAGTTTAACCTATTGCAGGCGGCCTTGAACATAGAAGAAGGTCTGGACGGTTTGCGCTACAACAAAGTGATTATCGCAACCGATGCCGATGTCGATGGTATGCACATCCGATTGTTGATGATTACCTTCCTGCTTCAATTCTTCCCCGATTTGATTAAGAAAGGTCACGTCTATATTCTACAGACTCCATTGTTCCGTGTCCGCAACAAGAAGACTGCCAAACGCCGTGGCAAGAAGAAAGACGGCGTTGACGACGACACCTACTATTGCTACACCGATGAAGAACGATTGAAAGCCATTGACAAATTAGGAAACAATGCAGAGATAACCCGATTCAAAGGTTTGGGTGAAATCTCTCCTGAAGAGTTCCGCGAATTCATCGGTCCGAATATGCGTTTGGATCAAGTGAAACTTCGCAAGGAAGATTCAGTCAAAGAAATGTTGGAATTCTACATGGGCAAGAATACCATGGAACGCCAACTGTTCATCATCGACAATCTTGTTGTAGAAGATAACGAGGATTTAACGAAATAAACGACATTCATAGTTATGGAAAAAAGAATTGCTATATTTCCCGGCTCATTTGACCCATTTACTGTGGGACACGAATCCATTGTGGAAAGAGCATTGCCTCTATTCGATGAAATCATTATAGCAATCGGTGTCAACGCCGAAAAGAAATCGTTTTTGACCGAAGATGAGCGCGTCGATCTCATCAGCGATTTATATAAAGAAAACGACAAAATTAAGGTGGTTGCCTATCAGGGCTTGACTGTCGATATTGCAAAGAAATACAACGCACGTTTCATCCTTCGTGGCGTCAGAGAAGTGAAAGACTTTGAATACGAACGTACACTTGGAACTATGAATCGTGAAATTTCAGGTTTGGAAACCGTTTTACTCTATACATTGCCCGAATTAGAACATATAAGTTCCTCTTTGGTGAAGGAGTTAATACACTACAACGTGGATATCAGCAAATATATCCCGAAAGGAATGGTTTTGCCTAAAAAATAAACATTTTTACAAAGATGAAACTGATGAAAATTTTACCAATAGCTGCCATTATGCTTGCAACTATTGGCTTAGCTACTGCCAACGACGGCAACAATCAATGGAGAACAATTTCCCCCAGACAAAAACTTTCTGCTGTGGAAGCAGCAATCAAATGATATTACGTAGATACAGTCGATGAAAACAAAATCGTGGAAGTAGCCATTGTGAGCATGCTCAACGAACTCGATCCTCACTCCGTCTATTCAGACAAGGAAGAAACAAAAGCATTGACCGAACCTTTGGATGGTAATTTCAGCGGTATCGGCATTCAATACAATATGCAGACAGATACTGTTTACGTGTTGCAAGCCATTGCAGGAGGACCTTGTGAGAAAGTAGGCATTCTTCCTGGTGACAAAATCATTGAAGTGAATGATACTGTCATCGCAGGCAAAAAACTAAAGACTACCGATGTGGTTAAACGCTTGCGCGGTCCTAAAGGCTCAATGGTGAAAATAAAGGTGAAACGTAGAGGTGCAGTAGGTTTGATTGAATTCTACATCACTCGCGACGATATTCCAATCAATAGTATCGATGCAGCCTATATGGTGGACGAAAAGACCGGATATATTCGTATCAACAAGTTTGCTCGTTCTACAGGCGAAGAATTTGAAAAGGCTTTGAAGAAACTGAAAAAGCAGGGTATGAAACAGCTTGTCCTTGACTTGACCGACAATGGTGGCGGTTATTTGGATGCTGCTTGCCAGTTGGCAAACGAATTTCTTCAAAAGAACGAATTAATGGTCTATACACAAGGCCGTACCAAACCAAGAGCAGATATGTTTGCTAACGGCTTCGGACGATTCAGAAAAGAGAAATTAGTGGTTATGGTCAACCAGTTCTCTGCATCTGCAAGTGAGATTCTTTCGGGCGCATTGCAAGATTGGGATAGAGCACCTATCGTAGGTCGCCGTACATTCGGGAAAGGATTGGTACAACACCCTATTGTATTCCCTGACGGCACTATGATGCGCTTGTCTATTGCGCGCTACTATACCCCGTCGGGAAGAAGTATTCAAAAGCCATATACCAAAGGTGATAAGGAAAGTTACGAAAACGACTTAATTGACCGATACAACCACGGCGAAATGAATTCAGCAGACAGCACTTCTTTTGACGAAAGTTTGAAATTCACTACATTGAAGAAGAAACGCAATGTATTTGGAGGCGGAGGTATCATGCCGGATGTATTTGTCCCATTGGATACCACAGCCTATAGCGACTATTATCGTGACTTAATGGCAAAAGGAATTCCTAATAAAATCATGTTGGAATACATTGACCAGAACCGCGACAACTTGAAAAAGCAATACAAGGATGTCAAAGCATTTGACCAAACATTCACAGTCAGTGAAGAATTGATGCAAAAACTCATTGCAGAAGGCGAAAAAGAGAAAGTAAAATTCAACGAAGAACAATACAACACCAGCAAAAATTTGTTGCGCACCTTGTTGAAAGGTCTTGTAGCCCGCGACATCTTCGGAACCGAAGCCTTCTTCTATATTGTCAACAATTTGAACGACATTTATCTTGAAGCCATCAAACTCATCAACGATGAAGAACGCTTCAACCAAATTGTATATTCAGAGAAGCAATAAAGTTGTTCTCACCAATAAAAAAAGGCAGATTTACAATGATGTAAATCTGCCTTTTTCATATCTGAACACCGCTAATGTATCATATTCTTTCTATTCCTTACTAATACGACATTCAAAATTGCCCCAATCCGACTTGTTGCATCCACATTTGTACCCAAATGAATATTCTCCAATGGATTACTAATACTATCAACGGTAACCTTAATAGAGTAATCATGCTGTATTGTACTTTCACCACCAGAGGTTATTGTTGTAACGTCTCCCGTTGTTCCTGCGACAATAGCACCAGCACTACCGCCCAAAATACCACCAATAATTGCTCGACCAATAGAATTGCCAGCATCTGTCTCCGATTTACTCACAACAGATGAATAGATTGTTTTAGAATTATCAGAAATAGAATAGTTCAGAATATCGCTAAAATGATATTCTTTATCATTTATCAAAAGTTTTGAATGACTTTCAACTGCAACAAAGAATTTCGACAACTTGTAATTAATGACATTAGCCTCAAGTCCATATTTAGCACGAATATTATCTAATTTAAGTTGATTTTCCTTTTTCAACTGCAAATATTCATTTTTCTTTTTCCATTCTCTATACTTAGTCTCCTTAAAATCACAATACCGAGCTCTAGCTAATAAAATAACGATGATAACCCCTAATGACAATACGGTTGTCAATAACCAATCTCCGCCTGTTATCCCAAAAGCTATTGCAACAATGGCAAGCGCCGCTAATATCATCAAAAACCTTTTAATTCCTTGTCCCATTTTGCTAATTAATTCCAAACTCAAATTGATAAATAGCCTAATTATA
>JAHHQT010000045.1 GCA_020026215.1 Muribaculaceae bacterium | reverse complement strand
CCTATAAGGTGCGTAAATTTGTAACATAAAACTTAAAGATATGAAAATTGGAGATAAAATACCTGAATTTTTAGGTGTGGATGCAAATGGTGCAGAAGTTAAGGCTTCTCAATTTGCAGGAAAAAAATTAGTGATATATTTTTACCCGAAAGACAATACATCGGGTTGTACAAGCGAAGCATGTACTCTTCGTGACGGTTACGAAGAATTGCGCAAGGCTGGTTATGAAATTATCGGCGTGAGCAAGGACAGTGCAGCTTCACACTTGAAATTTGCCGACAAATATTCTTTGCCTTTCACTTTGATTGCTGACGTTGATACTACTCTTAACCAAGAATTCGGTGTATGGCAAATGAAGAAAATGTGCGGCCGTGAATATATGGGAACAGTGCGCACAACGTTCTTGATTGACGAACAAGGTGTAGTTACAGACATCATCAAGAAAGTCGATACAAAGGACAGTGCAAACCAAATTTTGAATTTGAAAAAATAAGACATAGCTATGGGAGCAAAAGAAGCAACCGACAAAAAACCGGTTGAAAGTGAAAAATTGAAAGCGTTGCAAAACGCTATGTCAAAGATTGAGAAGGATTTCGGTCGTGGCGCTATCATGAAATTGGGTGACGAAAGTATCGAAAACATCGAGGTTATTCCTTCCGGTATTATCGGTTTGGACTATGCCTTGGGTGTCGGCGGTTATCCACGTGGCCGTATCATCGAAATCTATGGCCCAGAATCTTCAGGTAAGACAACATTGGCTATCTTGGCCATTGCACAGGCTCAAAAACAAGGCGGTATAGCTGCCATTATCGATGCTGAACACGCATTTGACCGTTTCTATGCCGAAAAATTGGGCGTGGATGTCAACAACCTTTGGATTTCACAACCGGACAACGGTGAACAGGCATTGGAAATTGCAGAACAGTTGATACGTTCTTCTGCTATCGATATTATCGTGATTGACTCTGTTGCAGCGTTGACACCGAAAGCAGAAATCGAAGGTGCAATGGGTGAAAAACAAATGGGCTTGCAAGCTCGTTTGATGTCGCAGGCTTTGCGTAAATTGACTTCAACCATTTCCAAGACCAAAACCACTTGTATCTTCATTAACCAATTGCGTGATAAGATTGGTGTAATGTGGGGTTCTCCTGAAACTACTACCGGTGGTAACGCCTTGAAGTTCTATTCTTCAGTTCGTTTGGATATCCGTCGTACCAGCGCCATAAAACAAGGCGAAGACGTGCTTGGATATATGACCAAAGTGAAAGTGGTGAAGAACAAGGTGGCACCTCCATTCAAGAAAGCCGAATTTGAAATGTCGTTCGGTGAAGGCGTTTCTCATAGTGCAGAAATCCTTGACTTGGGCGTGGAATTGGGCATTATCGCCAAGAGCGGTTCTTGGTTCTCTTACGATTCAACCAAATTGGGACAAGGTCGTGAAGCTGTCAAGAAATTGATTGCCGACAATCCTGAATTGGCTGACGAATTGGAAGCTAAAATTAAAGAAAAACTATTCAATAATGGCGAAGAAGCAACTGAAGAAGTAAAGGCAGTTGATTAGTCATTGAAAAACGAATAAAATGAAAATAGCTGTTATAGGATGCGGAAATATGGGCGGTGCAATCGCACGTTCATTGGCGATGGATGCTGAATTCAGCAAGGACAACGTGATTTCCGTTTCAAATAGAACACAAGCTAAACTCGACGCATTGAAATCTCAATTTCCGTGCGTCGAGATTTCTACTGACAACAAAGAGGTGGTGAAAGATGCCGATATGGTGGTCTTTGCCGTCAAACCTTGGTTGTTGGAAACAGTGGCAAAAGAAGTGAGAGACGAAATGAACGCCTCTCAAATTGTAATCTCTGTGGTTGCCGGCAAGACTTTTGAAGAATTGGCAGGATTGTTTACTATCGACAGCAAGCAATGCCCGTTGTTCCGAGTTATCCCTAATACTGCGATTGCAATCGGTCAGAGCATGACTGTCATTTCCCAATCGGGAGCGACCGATGAACAGGAGCAATTGGTACAATCCTTGTTCGACAAATCCGGCAAGACTTTGTTGGTGGAAGAACGTCTGATGAATCCAGCCATGGCACTTTGTTCTTGCGGAACAGCCTATGCTTTGCGCTATATCCGTGCTTCCGTCGAAGGTGGTGTGGAATTGGGTTTGACTCCAAAACAGGCTCAAATGCTTGTAGGACAAACTATGGTTGGTGCTGCAGGTCTGCTTGAAGCTAACGATTCACATCCTGAAGCAGAAATTGATAAAGTGACAACTCCTGGTGGTTTGACCATCAAAGGTTTGAACAAAATGGAGGCCTGTGGCTTTACCAATGCTGTGATTGAAGGGTTAAAGGCAAGCATAAAATAAACATTTAAAAACACATAGTTATGGCACTGAATAAAGTAATGCTGATTGGCAATGTGGGCAAAGACCCTCAAATCAGATATGTAGAAGGTAAGCCTGTAGCAGAATTGACACTTGCTACTACTGACCGAGCATTTACCACAGCTCAGGGCGTGCAAGTCCCTGAAAAGACAGAGTGGCACAGACTTGTGATGTGGAACAAACTTGCCGAGTTTGCAGAAAAGTACATCCGTACGGGTGCTAAACTTTATGTGGAAGGCAAATTGCGTACACGCACTTGGCAGGATCAAAATGCCATCAAGCATTCTGTTACAGAAATCTATGTTGAAAACTTGGAATTTTTAGGTCAAAGCCAAAAACAACAAGGTTAGAATAACACGATACCCTAAAATAAACCGCACCCAATTTGCCTTGGCAATTTGGGTGCGGTTGTTTTATATATAATCTTAGGAGTTATAAATCTTCGCCATGTGCTTGATTGTATAAGTTGTCATAGAATAAAACGATGCTAAATAGGGAATTCCCATTTTTTAGAAGTCTAAACCAAACAAGCGAATTGCTTAGCTTTTCATATATCCCATTTTGGACGTTGTTGAATTCTGCTATCAGTTCTTCTGATGGGTTTTTCATTTGTTCATCAGTATATTTAGAACTGAAGGATACTAATTCCTTTACAATAAGGTCTTGATCCATTTGTATGAAATTAGCATCATATACTTTGTGATTAATGGTCATTTCATATAAAATATTTTCGTCTTCTGGTATTTCATATTTAGAAATGTCATCAAAGGAATGGTATTTTTTGTTTTTACTAAATTGGTAACATAAATTATTGAAACGTATTTTTATTTGAGATTCATCGGTTGTTGAATAATCAAATAAAACAGCGATTCTCCATACCTTACCATTATTTGTTTTTATGCTAATGGAAGCATCTTCTCCATTAAATTCTCCGATTAGGAATTCATCACGAAAAGGATGTTCTTTAAATCCTTTTTCTTTTAATCGTTTTATCATTTCTGATTTGGTTCCATCAACAGGAATTCCTAAAAATTTAGTGATATTTTTTTGAGCGAATAATGTTGTTGAAAATATGAGCAACATTGATAATAGTAAGGTTAGTTGTTTCATGATTTATGGTATAATTAATATTTCTTGTTGGTCTAATAACTATGGATTATTTGGAAATGTAAAGTTACATGATGTTTTTAGTAATTGAAAAGATTTCCCCAAAAGATTTGGAATAAGGGCAACAAAAAAGGCTAAACCTATTCAGATTTAGCCTCTATGGTGGAGATGGAGAGATTCGAACTCTCGTCCAAACGCGGAACCAATATGCTTTCTACACGCTTAGCCTTGACTTGATTGTCGGCAACGGACAGGATCTAGGCCACCAATCCGCCACTTATCTTCTAAAATTTCAGGTTGACACCGAAGAACAGCCAACCCAATCTTCGATTTTTTTAGCACCACCTTATCGAAACGTCTCGAAGCAGGGCAATCGGGTGATGTCTCGTTTCTACCACTGTGGCAGAAATAAAGCTAACTTACTGTACTTCGGTTAGGCAGCGAGAGCGTAATTATTTTCGCCAGTTAAATTTTTGATGTCTGAGATTATGGAGCATAGCCATCATCGCTCCGCGTGCTTACATACCGCCTCTACACGCTGTCAAAACCGGTCATCCCCATGTTTTATGTAGTGCGTTATGCATTCATATTTCAATGTGCAAAAAGTGTACCACTCTTGGTACATCTTGCGGAGGGAGGGGGATTCGAACCCCCGAAACGCTTTAGGCGTTTACACGCTTTCCAGGCGTGCCTCTTCAACCACTCGAGCATCACTCCAATTTTAGGTGGATGCAAAGGTAATCAAAGATTTCGTATTTCCAAATTGTTAGAATACGAATAAATGACCTTTGTTGTATTGTAACAACCTAAGGCGATATTTGTTTACCGAATGCGGAATATTTTTCTAAAACTTAAAGAATCGTTTGGCGTTGGCATCGGTGATGTCTGAAACTTCGGTGACGGTGAGTCCCAGTGTGTCTGCGATTTTCTGCGCGATAAACGGAACATACGAACTTTCGTTGCGCTTTCCTCGCTTAGGTACGGGCGCAAGATACGGACAGTCGGTTTCCAACAGGATGCGTTCGATGCCGATAGTCGGCAATATGGTGTATAGGTCGGAATTCTTGAAGGTGACGATGCCGTTCACTCCAAAATAGAAGTCGCCATACTTGCGGATGCGTTCCACATCGGCTATTGAGCCACCGAAGCTATGGAATACGCACATCGGCAATTCTCCGTTGAAGTTCTGGAATACTTCCAACACTTCGTCCAAACCGTCGCGGCAGTGGATGATGACAGGAATATCCATGTCCTTTGCCCAATGCAACTGGGTGTCGAACACTTCCATCTGTTCCTTGCGGAACGTCTTGTCCCAATATAGGTCAATACCGACTTCGCCAACAGCCACAAAATGGTGGTTGGCGAAGTAAGTATAGGTTTCTTGTAAGTCTTTCTTGTAGTTCTCGTTGACCGATGTCGGGTGCAGTCCCATTGCCATTGAGGTATATTCGGGGAACTGACGGTGGGTGGAAATCATGCGTTCCACGGTTTCCAAGTCCACGTTCGGCAATACGATGTGTGACAGTCCTGCCTCTTTGGCACGGCGCACTACCTCGTTGCGGTCGTCGTCGAACTCTTCGAGATAAATGTGAGAATGAGAATCAATCATTGATGTTTATTTGTTTCTTCCCATGATTTTTTGGTCGAATTCTACAAAGAAGTTGTAGGCGTCTTCGTCCAAACCGGCTTTAGCCAAATAGTCTAATGCGATGTTATTGTATTTCTCTATATTTTCCACACAGATTTTGTCAATGCCCAAACGGTTGTAGATGCTTGTGACGGCTGCAATTTTTTCAGCAGGGAAAACGTCGGTTGAGTTCAACAAGTAGTCCAATTCTTCCTTGTCTGCACCTTTGGCAATGTTCATGGCGTTGATGAGCAACAATGTCTTCTTGTTGTTCAAGATGTCACCGCCGATAGACTTGCCGAATACTTTAGCATCACCGTAAACGTCCAACCAGTCGTCCTGTAATTGGAAAGCAACGCCAAGGTTCATGGCAAAATTGTAAAGAGCTTCGCATTTTTCGCTTTCTCCGTCGGCTGCTTCAGCACCCAACTTGCTTGCACATCCCAAAAGGACGGATGTCTTCAAGCGAATCATGTGAATATATTCGTCGATAGTCACATTGTTGCGACTTTCAAAATCCATATCATATTGTTGTCCTTCGAAAACTTCGATAGCTGCTTTGTTGAATGTTTGAGAAAGTTTGATAATCTTTTCGGCAGGCATATTCTTCAATAAAAGCATACTTGCCATAGTCAGCATGGCATCGCCTGAAAGGATTGCGGTGTTGTTGTTCCATTTTTTGCAAACGGTAGGCTGTCCACGGCGCAAATCGGCATTATCCATCACATCATCGTGAAGAAGGGTGAAGTTGTGGTACATTTCAATGGCAGCAGCTTGTGAAAGTACGTCTTCAGGGTTTCCTCCCAATGCCTCGTAAGAAGCCAAAAGAAGTACAGGACGCAAGCGCTTGCCACCTTGTGACATGCCGTATTTGATAGGTTCATACAATCCTGTAGGGACTTCCGGGTATTCAATCTCATTTAGGGCTTTTTCAGCCAAAGCGATGTATTCTTCAAGTTTTTTCATAGAAGATAATAGTTTTACGATTTCTTAAGTTCCAACAATATGTGAAAATCTAAATTGTAAAATAATGCTTACATATTGCAACGTAAAGTTAGTAAAAAAAGATTTATCGTGAAAATTTCGAAGAAATATTATAAAAATCTCAACAATGGCGGACACGATGATTAATTTTTTGTATTTTTGCATTTATCTTTTTGAAAATTAATTAATAACTAAAAATAACGATGCAAGACGAAAAGAAAACTAAGGGAGTTGACCTCCCTGAAAACGCCTTCCGTGAATTAAATCCCGGTGAAAAATACGTGCCGGTGATGAAACCGGATCAAAATTACGCCGAAGTAACGCCTTATTCTGTCGGAGTGGGTTTGCTGATGGCTGTTATTTTCAGTGCTGCCACAGCTTACTTGGGATTGAAAGTTGGGCAAGTGTTTGAAGCAGCAATTCCTATCGCAATCATTGCTGTAGGTATGTCAGGAGCATTGCGCAAAAAGAATGCTTTGGGACAAAATGTGATTATCCAATCTATCGGTGCTTCATCAGGTATCGTGGTGGCAGGTGCAATCTTCACTTTGCCGGCATTGTACATCCTGCAAGCCACTTACGGAAGTGAAATCACCGTTTCATTCCTTGAGATTTTCCTAAGCTCATTGTTGGGTGGTGTATTGGGTATTTTGTTCTTCATTCCGTTCCGCAAGTATTTCTGCTCGGACATGCACGGAAAGTTCCCTTTCCCGGAAGCTACAGCTACAACACAAGTGCTTATCTCCGGTGAGAAGGCAGGCAACCAAGTCAAACCTTTGATTATTGCAGGTTTGGTCGGTGGTATCTACGACTTCCTTCTTTCTACTTTCCACTGGTGGGCTGAAGTCATCACTACCAAAGCTACTGCCTGGGGTGCTGAAGTGGCAGACCAAGCCAAGATGGTATTCAAGGTAAATACAGGTGCTGCTGTGTTGGGCTTGGGTTACATCGTCGGTTTGAAATACAGTTTCATCATCTTCGCCGGTAGTGCTTTCATCTGGTTTGTCATCACTCCGTTGATTGGCTACATTGCTCCTACTGAATTGTCGGCTGACGAAATCTTTACAGGTCAGGCTCGCTACATCGGTATTGGCGGTATCGCCATGTCAGGTATCATCGGTATCATCAAATCATGGAGCATCATTCGTGGTGCTGTCGGTTTGGCTGGCCGTGAAATCAAGGGCAAAGGCGTTTCTGTAAAAGACATCGTTCGCACACAAAAAGATATTTCAATGAAGGTGCTTACCTTCGCTTTGATTGCCGCTTTGTTGATTACTTTCGTATTCTTCTATTTCGGTGTTATCCATAACTTCGGACAAACTGTCGTTGCCTTCTTGGTAGTGACTATCATTGCCTTCTTGTTTACTACAGTGGCTGCTAACGCAATTGCTATCGTAGGTTCAAACCCTGTATCAGGTATGACTTTGATGACATTGATTATCGCTTCTGCCATTTTCGTAGCTATCGGCTTGAAAGGTGCAGGCGGTATCGTGGCTTCAATGATTATCGGTGGTGTGGTTTGTACAGCCTTGTCAATGGCAGGCGGTATGGTAACTGATATGAAAATCGGTTACTGGTTGGGTAGTACACCTCAAAAACAACAAACTTGGAAATTGGTCGGAACATTCGTTTCTGCCATCACAGTTGGTGGTGTAATCATGGTCTTGGCTAAAGTTTACGGCTTTACAGGCGACAATGCTTTGGCTGCACCTCAAGCTAACGCCATGGCTGCTGTTATCGAACCTTTGATGATGGGTGGTGACACTCCTTGGATGCTTTACGGTGTCGGTGCTATCTTGGCGGTTCTTTTGAACTGGTTGGGTGTTCCTGCATTGGCATTCTCTTTGGGTATGTTCATTCCATTGCAATTGAATACTCCGTTGTTGGTCGGTGGTTTGATCAGCTGGTTTGTCAGCACACGTTCTAAAGACAACGACTTGAACGAAGCTCGCAAGAACCGCGGTACATTGTTGGCATCAGGATTTATTGCCGGTGGTGCATTGATGGGTGTTGTCAGCGCAGGTATGCGTTTTGGCGGATTTGAATACACTAACAACTTGTCAGAAGGTACTCTTCAATTAGGCGGTTTGGTGGTTTACATCCTTTTGATTGCTTACTTGATTTGGGACAGCATGCGTGCCAAGAAAGAAACTTTATAGGAAATTCATTTGAATCACAATAGGGAACGACGCTCTACCGTTTAGAGCGTCGTTCTTTTTTGCTTTGTTCTGATTATCTACAAGATAAGAATGAAAATTTAACACTAAAAATTTTTGAAAGTTTGCATATAATAAAAAATAGTAGTACTTTTGTACGCTCATTCCGCAAAGGCTCAAAAAAGAGTTGTGGGTTTTCCGCAACCGCCTCCCGGGTTAATTTGTAAATATCTAACAAAACAGATGTACGCAATTGTAGAAATTCAAGGACAACAATTCAAAGCAGAAGCTGGTAAATTCTTGTATGTCCACTATCTCGGCGATAACGCTAAAGAAGGTGATAAAGTTGACTTCGACAAAGTGTTATTGGTAGATGCCGACGGTGCCGTTAAAGTAGGCGCTCCTACCGTTGAAGGAGCAAAAGTTGTTTGCGAGGTAAAACGTCCCCTCGTAAAAGGTGATAAAGTGTTAGTATTCAAGAAAAAACGTCGTAAAGACTACCGTCGTTTGAACGGTCACCGTCAATACTTCACTCAATTAGAGATCAAAGACGTAGTTGCATAATCACTAAAAGTTTAAAGAAATGGCACATAAGAAAGGTGTAGGTAGTTCTAAGAACGGACGTGAATCAGAAAGCAAACGATTGGGCGTCAAAATTTTCGGTGGTCAATTTGCGAAAGCAGGTAACATCATCAAACGTCAACGTGGTACAGTTCACCACCCAGGTTTGAATGTTGGTATGGGTAAAGACCACACATTATATGCTCTTATTGATGGTACAGTAGCATTTACATCAGGTAAAGGCGGTCGCCAATTTATCAATGTAGATCCTATTCAAGCTGCTGAAAACAACTAATTCGTAGCATTGAACTTATAAAATGACGATTGCTCTATTCGTTTAGTAGCAATCGTCATTTTTTCTATTTTTAGAGAACATTCGGCGCAGTGCCGATGTTATGGATATATAGTCCGAGACAGTTAATTCACACAAACAAAGAAAGCAAAAAGATATATGGCAAGTTCGAATTTTATTGACTATGTGAAAATTTTATGCCGTTCGGGCAAGGGTGGTGCAGGTTCTGCCCATTTTCACCGTGCAAAATATGTACCGAAGGGTGGCCCTGACGGTGGTAACGGTGGACGTGGCGGTCACATCATCTTGCGCGGTAATCGCAATTTGTGGACTTTGCTCCATTTGAAATACCAGCGTCACGTGTTTGCTACCAATGGTCAGGCAGGCGGCGACTGTCGTTCTTTCGGTAAGGATGGAGAGGACAAGGTGATTGAAGTGCCGTGCGGAACAGCCGTTTACGATGCTGAAACCGGCAAATTCCTTTGTGAGGTGAATGACGACGGACAAGAAATAAAATTGCTTCGCGGTGGTCGTGGCGGTTTGGGTAACTGGAACTTCAAATCGGCTACTAACCAGACTCCGCGCTATGCACAACCGGGCGAACCGGCTATCGAAAAGCAAGTCATCTTGGAATTGAAGTTGCTTGCCGATGTTGGTTTGGTGGGATTCCCTAATGCCGGAAAATCCACTTTGCTTTCTTCTATTTCTGCGGCAAAACCGAAAATTGCAGACTATCCGTTTACCACTTTGGAACCTAACTTGGGTATTGTGAGCTATCGAGGCTCGCAGTCATTCGTGATGGCCGATATTCCGGGTATCATCGAAGGTGCAAGCGAGGGCAAGGGCTTGGGATTGCGTTTCTTGCGTCACATTGAGCGCAATGCCGTGCTTTTGTTCATGATTCCTGCCGATGCCGACGACATCAAGAAGGAATACGAAGTGTTGTTGAACGAGTTGGAAAAATTCAACCCTGATTTGGTGGACAAGGGCCGTGTATTGGCCATTACCAAATGCGATATGCTCGACGAAGAATTGATGCAGGAAATCCGTGAAAGCCAGTTGCCTGAAGGTTTGCCTGTAGTCTTTATTTCGTCAGTTACAGGACAAGGTATCACTGAATTGAAGGATGTGCTTTGGCGCACCATCAACGATGAGGATAACCGCATTCCTTGCCGTATTACGCACAAGGATCTTGACGTTCGTCACCGTGTTCCTGAAGAGGACGAATTTGTAGTCGGTGAGGACGACCAGGAACAAGAAGACTGGGATGTGGAATGGCCTGAAGAATATTGGGAAGAAGATTTCAAAGATGAGGATTAGAAGACTCGAATTTTCTGATTATAATAGAGGCGTTGTCGCCTTTACTACAGAACGAGGAGTAGTTGACCCGAGGGACAGCTATTCTTCGTTTAATTGTTGTTACTATACCGGAGACGATGAACGTCACGTGCAGAAATGCCGTGAGGAGCTGTGCCGCGAAATAGGCGTTTCTGACGACGCTTTGGTTTTGCCGAGACAAATACACGGTACGGAGGTGTTTATCGTTGATACGGGCTTTATGCGTCAGTCTGCGGAGGTGAAACGCGAACGCTTGCAGGGTATCGACGCCATAGTGACCAATATGCCCGGTGTGGCGGTCGGTGTGTTTACTGCCGACTGTGTGCCGATGCTGTTTTGGGAACCGAAGGTGCGTATTGTCGGTGTGGCTCATGGCGGTTGGAAAGGAACGGCGGCAGGTATTGCCCACACGACTATCGATGCCATGGAGCGCTTGGGCGCGGATGTGAATGAAATACGTGTAACTTTTGGCCCTGCCATTTGCCAACATTGTTTCGAAGTGGGCGAAGAGGTGGTTGAAACGTACGAAATGGGCGGTTTTGACATGAACCGCATTTGTCGTCGCAATCACGACACAGGCAAGGCGCACATTGATTTGGTGGAGGCAAATGTTGAATTGTTGTTGAAAAAAGGCATCGCCGAAGACCATATCACCAAGTCGGATTTGTGTACAAAATGCCATCCTGACGAATTTTTCTCAGCGCGTGTGCTGGGTTTCAACTCCGGCAGAGTCGTGACCGGGATTGCTATGAAATAAAACGGCTAATGGAAGAATAATTTTGGAAATATAGCGATTTATTTCCGAAATAAATACTATCGGTTATGTCGGGTTTGACATAACTTTGCATACTGAAAAAAGATTGTTTTTTATGAGTAAATCGAATCCTCGCAAATTGGGCGAAGCTCCTATTGGCAAACTGTTGCTGGAGTATTCCATTCCCTCTATCGTAGGAATGACGCTGACATCGCTCTACAATATCATTGACAGTATTTTCATTGGGCACGGTGTGGGTGCAATGGCACTTTCGGGTTTGGCAATTACATTTCCGCTGATGAACCTTTTGGTGGCGTTCTGCGCTTTGGTAGGCGTGGGCGGTGCTACAATAGCCTCTATCCGTTTGGGAGCCGGCGACCATAAGGGCGCTGAAATGATTACTGGCAATGTGGCGATTTTGTGTTTCTTGA
Source organism: Muribaculaceae bacterium (assembly GCA_020026215.1). GTDB lineage: Bacteria > Bacteroidota > Bacteroidia > Bacteroidales > Muribaculaceae > Limisoma. The sequence continues at coordinate 2,386 of JAHHQT010000045.1, read as the reverse complement.
GTGCCCTGTTCTATGGAGGACTGACTTCTTTTTTTCTGGACGACATACTGACTTTCTTCGGTGCGAGTGAGGCGACTTTGCCTTATGCCCGCGAATTTATGCAAATCATTTTGTTGGGCTGTCCGATATTCTATTTTCTGATGGGATTGAACAATGTGATGCGTGCTACGGGCTATCCGCGCAAGGCAATGTGGTCGTCAATGCTTACTGTGGGCTGTAATGTGGTGTTGGCTCCCATCTTTATTTTTGCTTTCGAATGGGGCATACGTGGTGCTGCATTTGCCACTGTCTTGTCGCAATTTGTCGGTATGGTGTGGGTGTTCTCCCACTTCTTGAACAAAAAGAACTTTGTGCATTTCACCCGTGAGAGCTTCAAGCTCCGCTGGCGAATCATGAAAAATATATTCAGCGTGGGTATTTCTCCGTTCTTGATGAATGTATGCGCCTGCGTGGTGGTTATCTTCATCAATACGCAATTGGCGAACTATGGCGACGATTTGTCAATCGGTGCATTCGGTATTGTGAACCGTGTGCAGATGCTGTTCATTATGATTGTACTGGGATTGGCACAGGGTATGCAGCCGATTGCAGGGTACAACTGGGGTGCAGGCAAGATTGACCGTGTGAAACATACCGTCAAACTCTGTTTGGGGGCTGCCACAGTGGTAACTTCATTGGGAGCGGTTATCGGTTGGTTCTTCCCCGATTTTGTGGTGCATTCGTTCTCCGACGATGCCGAATTGGCGGTGCGTACCGTTCCTGCCTTGCAGATTGCCGTTTCCATGTTCCCGATAGTAGGTTTGCAGGTGGTGATTTGCCAGTTCTACCAGTCTATAGGCAAAGCAGGGATTGCCATATTCCTTTCATTGTCACGCCAGTTGGTGTTCTTCGTGCCGTTGTTGGCAATATTGCCGTTGTTTTGGGGCGTTACGGGGGTATGGTTGAGTATTCCTGCTTCCGATTTCTTCGCTGTGGCATTGGCGGTGATTATGTTCCGCATTTATGTGCGTAAACTGGATGCTTCGAAATAAATTTATTCAACGATATATAGAAAACGGTCGGGAGTTCTTGTTGATACTTCCGACCGTTTCTTTTATTTTTATTTTTGTGAGTTTGTGATTAGAATAACGCTAATGTGAAGAAGATAGGATAAGTGACCATCCATACAATAATGTTGGCAAGGGTCCAGTACAAGGCTTTGTCTGAAGCTTTTTTGGCTTTCATGTATTCGCCGTTGTTGAAGTATTTTGACACGTTCGACGCATGGATGATGGAAACGATGCCCAACGGTACACAGCAGAGCACAGTAGCCAATATTGACCAAACCAAATAGGTGGGAGGACATTCGTGAATATCGGTGTCCTTGTCGAGCTGTTTGCCTTCTTCCAAGCCCTTTTCATAGGCTTGGCGCAACTTCATTTCGTCCAATTCACTGACCGAAGGTTGAGGATTGAAATCGGCTTTTGGGAAAGACTCGTCAGAGAAAGTCGGGGGAGTTGCTTTTGGGAAAAGCACATCTGCCAAAGCGGTATCTTCCACCTTGGTCCATTCGTCCAACTCGCGAAACCAAATTTTGGTAGTAGGCGCGATGTTATGGCTCTTCAGCTCCTCCAAAGAGAAAGGCCCTACGCTCTCGCCGTCTTCAATAATCCAATATTCTTTATCCATAATTTTTACGTTATTGACAAAGATAGTTTTTTTATTTAATTTTTCAGATATGGTTTGGGAAATATTTAAGAGATGACTTGCCATTTGGAATTTTGATGGCAAATGAAAAAGGGATAAATCTCATTTCAAAATATAGGAAATGTGATTTATCCCTTTTCTAAAACGTGGTTTGTTTGAAGTGAAAACACCGATTAAATAGGTATTTCTCGGGATTATGTTTGAACAGTACCCATACAAAGCACAAAAAGCATTGACTAAGAAAGTCAACGCTTAAAGTAGCCCATAGCAGAATCGAACTGCTCTTTCAAGAATGAAAATCTTGCGTCCTAACCGATAGACGAATGGGCCATTGAATCGGCGAACCGATTAAGCTGCTTGAATTTTGTTCAAGTGGTTAGCCAATTTGCTCTTCAAGTTAGCAGCCTTGTTTTTAGAGATAACGTGCTTGCTAGCAAGACGATCCAACATTTGGCTAACTTTATTGTAAGCTACAGTTGCTTCTGCCTTGTCTGTCATAAGACGAAGACGGCGTACGGCGTTACGTGCTGTTTTAGCGTAGTAACGATTACGAAGGCGGTGTGCCTCTGTTTGACGAATTCTTTTCAAAGATGATTTATGATTTGCCATTATAAAACAAATTTATATTTTTATCATTTATTAATTGTAGCCCATAGCAGAATCGAACTGCTCTTTCAAGAATGAAAATCTTGCGTCCTAA
>JAHHQT010000044.1 GCA_020026215.1 Muribaculaceae bacterium | reverse complement strand
GTCATCATTAATCCTTTTTTCTTTGTTGGCAATATGGAATCGCGGAGACGCTTACGCTACTGCTACTACACCAATGATTCAATCCCATGGAAAGGCGAGGGAACACAGGCAAGTCCTTACTTGATTTCCAATGAAAATGAACTTCGTGCACTGGTAACATATACCAATCAAGGAGATTCAACAAATGGCAAATACTGGCGACAGACAGCCGATATTGACCTTGGCGGAAAATCCCGTCCATGGACTTCTATTGGTAAAAATTATGAAATCCCGTTCAAGGGTAACTATGACGGACAGTTATATCGTATCAAGAATTTGTATTCTGACAACAGTTCTGCATTGTTCGGTTATACAGAAGGTATATCAGGCAATATCACTATAGAAAATATCATTTTGGACAATGTCGAGATACATGCTACAGAAAAGGAAGCAGGAGCTTTGGTTCGCAATAATGGATTCAATTCCCTTTTGGAGAAATGTATGGCAACAGGAAAAGTTGTTTCATCCAATTCTACAACAGGCGGTCTTTGCGGTTACTCCAAGGGTTCATTACGAAATTGCGCATTCTTTGGTGAAGTCAGTGGTACTGAATTCGTCGGAGGCTTGATCGGTCAAAGTGATGATGTCTGTGAATTCTCTTATGTATCGGCTAAAGTGACAGCAACTACCACAAACGCTGTCGGTACGGTGTTTGGACAATCATATAAAGTCTATACCTGTTTCTATAACGACGATATTGCAAACGGTCGTCTTATGGCTATAGGCTTCAATGCCTTGTATGGTGAATCAAATACAGATGGCAATTGTACTTTAGCAACACTCAAAGAATTCAATAGCGGTAAGGTGGCTTATGAACTTAGCCAAAATAACCCTGTATGGTATCAAACTCTTGGTTCAGACGATTTCCCTGTATTGGATTCTACTCACGGAGCAGTTTACTACTATGGTTTCAAAGATAGCTACTCTAACCAGAAACCATTATGGGAAGGCGAAGGTTCATCCAGGAATTCTTATATCATCCGAACAGAAGAAGACCTTCGAGCATTGGCAACATATACTAATGCCGGAAATCAGACCGCGAATGCAGTTTGGAGAATTGAAGCAGATATCAGTGTAGGATCCGCTCCATGGATTCCTATTGGAACAGACACTTATCCGTTCGAGGGCTCTATCAGGGGATATGGCCGGGTTATTTCTGATATGACCGTTGAAAATGGCAATGGATTTATTCATAAATACAGGGCTTCTGAAATTATCAGAAGTGAAACTGTGATTTTTGGTTTACAATTTGTCAATGCTGTAGTTAGGGGTGGCGACTCAGTTGGTATATTTATCGGAGAAATGGGAGCCGGTACACTTGTTAAAGAAATATCAGTTTCAGGTTCTGTTACAGGTAATGAAAAAGTCGGAGGTCTTATCGGTTATCAACATTCCGGAGCTACAGTAAACGACTGTAAAGTTGAAGGATCAGTAGCCGGTACAGACTATGTCGGCGGTTTTGCCGGAATTTCAGACGGAAAAGTCGGAAGCTGTTTCATAGCGACAACAGTGGCAGCAACGGGCGCAAATGCCTTGAAGGGTACATTTGCAGGCCAGACCGCAAATGCAGATTCTGTGTATAACTGTTATTACGACAGTTCTTTGAATACAGCATTGAAGGCCTTCGGATATGATACAGATAAAGGTGTTGTAAATACTGATGCAACAGTCGGTCCTAAGACAACCGATGACTGCAAGTCCGGAGAAGTAGCATGTCTTTTGAGGGATGATCAAAGATATTCCGTATGGGGCCAGCAACTTGGTATGGATCCTTATCCTGTATTGTTCAGTGATTCCCTTGTTTACCATGTCAATGGTATATATACAAATGACAAACCATTGTGGCTTGGAGAAGGAACGAAGGAAAAGCCTTATAGAATTAGCACCGAAGAGGAACTTTTTGCATTGGCAACATATACTAATGCAGGAGAAAAAACAGCCGGACTACATTGGATACTTGAGAAAGGTTTCTTTCTTACTGGTAAACCATGGACTCCTATCGGAACTCCGCAACACCCATTCCAAGGCTCATTTGATGGTGCAGGTTATGACTTTTACGAATTATCTTTCTCCGGTGACGCCGACTATTGTGGTGTATTTGGTGTAATCTCAGGCGATGGACTTGCAGAAGGACAAAGTGTTGTGATTGAAAACTTGCAAATATTAGTGTCGTCTATTTATTCAACAGGTAATTATGTCGGTACTTTGGCAGGTAAGATTTCAAATGCTACAGTACGCAGTTGTCGGATTGAAGGTCATGCTACCGGTAAAAATTATGTCGGTATTTTGGCAGGATGTTTTGAAGGCGCATCCAGCGTTTTGACAAATACGTCTATTACTAGCTATATTTTTGACGGCAATGACTTTGTCGGTGGTATAGTCGGATCGGCAGATGAGATTGCTATTTCAGACACTTACCTTGTATATATGTTGCCAGGCAAGGCTGTCGGACAGGAAGCAGGGCTTGTTATCGGCCGTAATAATGCCAAGTCCATTACGAAATGTTACTATGGATTCCGAGATCCTGGATATCAAGATCCTGGATATGATCCGAACGAGAAGCCTTCACTTCCTGAAAATGCACTTGAAAAGGTTGTAGGTTCAGATTTGAGCCAGACATCCGCTAATATCATACTACATGAAAGGATGGAAAATGTTAACATGATTAACGTGTTGGGCATAGAGAACTGGTGTTATGAAGACTATTATCCACAATCAAAGAACTTGACTCCCAATCAAGAATTTGATGTCAGATTTTCTACGCGTCATAAGGGTTTGGCAGGGATAACAGCTCCAGTCGAAGGAGTGAGAATACGTGCATATATGGATGTCCATAACAAATCAGGCTATGGCTTGTTCATGTTCCCGTTTGCCATGTCAGCAGAAGAAGTGTCAAAAAATGGTCAGTTCTATGAATTGCATAGTTTCTATACCGGAGAAGACGGTATTGAATATGTATTCTTCAAGGAAGTGGAAACAACAGAGGCGAACAAACCTTATTTCTGTAAGTTGCCGGTAAAACCAGAACTTGATCATTACTCTTTGGGAAGAGAAAGGAGTGCAGCACCTTTTCCTAGAGCCTATTCATATGCAATAATTCTGGATAATGCAACATTGATGCCTACTAAAAACATTCCTGATGCTTATATTGCTCCGACCGCAAGCGGTATTTACGGATCTTATCGTAAAAGGAATCTGGTATCGGGAGCGTTTATTTACGATGTTTTGAGCGTATCACCGTTAGATCCTTATGGTAAATTCACTAAAAGCGACAATGAAATAATGAGACCAATGACTGGTTATTTGTGGAAAGAAGGAATTCCGGCTGATGTGAATGAAATTGGAATCATCTTGTTCGACAAGACCAGCGAAGTTCCGGTAGTCAAAATTGACCCTGAAACCGGAAAAGAAGGAATTTACAACACATTCGGCCAGAAGTTGTCAGTACCGCAACAAGGTGTGAACATCATCGACGGTGTGAAAGTAATCAAATGGAAATAAAAGATTATACCTGAATGAAAACAGGGGGTGCAATGTCGGGTTGCACTCCCTGTTTGTTTTATATGAAATGCTGTTGTGGTTCCCTGTCGGTTAATTGTAGAATGAGGAGGTTTTGACCTTGAATGAGTTTTTTTTGATTAAAAATTGTTATAAACATAAGCCTTTCTTATCTTTGTACCCCCATAATACGATAATGGAATAATGACAATTTTTCGCAAATGATTATTTTAGTATCACATTGTACGATTAGTATCAACCTTAAATTTGAAAAACACCGGTCAACGACAGAAAATTGTAGAAGCTGTTACGTGGATTAGTACAACAGATAATAAATGAAATTTTGTCATAGAGGGATATAGATGTGAATCTGTATCCTTTTTTTTGTTGCTGTTTGAACAAAAAAAGGATATGGTTCCCTCATATCCTTTCCTTTTTTTGCAGTAGAGTTTTCGCCCTACAAAAACGGACAAATGTGTTTAATCATTTATTCTGCCCTTTGGGAATGAACGATAATTCAGAGGCATATTCGTAATTGCCATAATCTCCAATCTTGCGGAGACCTAATCTGACTTCGGTATCAGCGTTCAGCGCATAGCAGTTTGCTGGTTTTAGATATGTCAGAGCATCTTCGATTTGTCCTATTTCCTGAAATTTTGAACAAATCACATGCTTAATCTGATGTATTTTTTGTTCGGCTTTTTCCTGTTCTTCGTAAGTGCTCCAGAGAACAATTTTATCAACTCTGTTCAATCCGTCCATTTCCTTTATGAAATAGGAATAGTTCTCGAATTTTACATTTTCGAAAGTGACGTTGAAAAAAATGATTTGATTGAGCTCTCTGCGGATGACGGGCTCAAAATGTAGAGTTTGCCGCAAGTACTCTTCATAGAGTTTGCCGCTTTCTCCTAATTTTAAGTGCGAGATTCTTAATTTTGCACGATTTGATTCCTTTTGTCCAAACAGAGTTTTACATAATGTGAATAGTTTCATACCTTAATTTTAGTATTTTCATTAGACGGCGTAAAATTAATCCATAAATATATTGTATGGAACAGATTCTAAATTAAAAAGAGAATATAAATATTAATATTATCAAATGTGGAAACAGCGGAAACTTTGTAAAAGTAAGTGAAAATACCGATTTGTACCCATTTAAAGGGGATTCTTACTGCTTGTCTCAGAAATTCTTATCTTGAATTTCATGGCGTGTGGGGCGGATGCACGAGATTCTGACAATTTGGCGAGATTGTTAAATCTTAAGAAATAAGAATTGTACCCTGCATTTTAATTTTATAAATTTGTGTAAACTTTATAATACATAATTATGTTATCTTAAATCTGATGGCTAACCTAATCTTCCAAGAGTAAAATGGGTTAAGCTACATGAATTACCATTTTTTATAACCGTTGTTGAGAGGTGCTGATGTGAATCAGCATCTCTTTTTTTAGGAGTTTTGTTTTGTTAAATAGTGTTAAATATCAAACTCTTATGCAGTAAAACGATGGTTTGTTTGTTTAATGAGTAAACAGTTTAGTTATAAATATAACGTAAAACCACAGATTATGAATATTAAAACATTAGCAAAATTTTTATTTGTAACCATGATGATGATAGTCATGGTATCTTGTAATGAAGAACCGAATGGAAACGGTAATTTCACCGTTCCACAGTCTGTAATGAGTAATTTTACTGAGATGTATCCCAACGCTAAAAATGTTAAATGGGAACAAAAAGGAAAATATACAGTCGCTCATTTCACTTTGCAGCAAACAAGAGCTGCCGAAAATTCTTACACAGCCTGGTTCTTGAACGAGAACGGCTCATGGGGAATGACAGAAACAGAAATGTTGTTCGCCGGTCTTCCTGAAGCCGTAAAGATGGCATTCAACGCTTCTGAATATGCTCAGGCTCCTTGGGTAGTGGACGATGAAGTGGAACAATTAACACGTATGGGTGATAATGAAACCATTTTTGTTATCGAAGTCGAAAAGAAGGTCGGTGGCATTGAAACAGAGATGGATTTGTACTATACAATGAGTGGAGTTTTGGCAAAAACAGTGATTGATGCTGAGGCTGATGACGATTTCGAAGATATGATTCCAGTGGAATTGCCAGAAGGTGTTACATCTTGGTTGTCTGTCAAATTCCCGAATGCAAGAATCATAGAATCAGACTTTGACCACAATTACTATGAAGTTGAGCTGGTTGCTGACGGCAAGGAAATGGAATGCTTGTTCAAGGCAAATGGCAACTGGATTTTGACAAGAACAGAATTGAGTGTGGCAGATGTTCCGGCAGTAGTGATGGACGCTTTGAAATTGACAGAGACTTTCGTGAAATATCATGAAATCGAAGATATTGAAAAGTATGAAACTGCATCGGTAGGCAATTTCTATGAATTTGAATTGGAAAACGAATTTAGAGATGTTGTCGTTTGCATGGACGAATCTGGTCTTGAAATAGCAAAACCTGAAATCCCGGAATTGAAAGAGGGCCTTTCAGTAAGTGAAACAATTGGTTTGTTCTTGGATAAAAAATATCCAAACGCTGTAATCAAAGAAAAAGAACAGAAAAACGGCTATTTGTGCATCGAAGTTGAACAAGACGGAGTGGAAAAGGAAATCCGTTTCAACGGAAAAGACGAATGGGTGGACAGCGAATGGGATATTGATATCAAAGATGTTCCTGTAACAATTATGAATGTCTTGAACACAGCCTATCCTAATGCTGCAATCGATCCGGAAGTTGAATTCTACGAATCAGCAGAAAAGTCTTATTATGAATTTGAAATTGTAGTGAACTATCAAGAACAGGAAGTTCGCATTTTGACACAAGGTGTAATTGAAAGTATTTAGGTTTCCAATTATTAGATAAAGTTATTAAACAGCCAGGCGGGAATTTTCATTCTCGCCTGTGCTTTTTTATTGAGGGGGATTTTCAAACCGTATAAAAAGTAAAAAGGAGAAAGATTTTGTCTTTCTCCTTTTGTACCCAGAGCCGGGATCGAACCGGCATGGGTGTTACCCCACTGGTGTTTGAGACCAGCGCGTCTACCTATTCCGCCATCTGGGCTTTTGCTTAATTGCTCTGCAAAGGTAAGGCGAGATTTGGTTCTGTGCAAATATTTTGATGATTTTTTTTGAGGAAATTTTGCAAGTTTTGCGTTATGTGCTCATTTTCAGTTATTAAAACATTGAAATTTTTTTCGCGGAATTTGGCGGTTTTTCGGTGTTGCTTAAATTTTTGATTTAATAAAGAGGGTTAGTTTGAAAATTTCAGTAAAGATTGTAACTTTGCAGACGTCAAATTTGGCTTTGTAGTTCAATGGATAGAACAAATCTCTCCTAAAGATTAGATCCGAGTTCGATTCTCGGCGGAGCTACTCGGGGCTCACTTCTTTGCGGAAGTGGGCCTTTTTGTTTTTCTACGTTGTGGTTGAGGTCAGAATTTGTTTACAGATAAGTTGATGATTGTTGCCCGTTGGTCGGTCGGGTCGGGTGGTGAAAGAATCGGCTAATCGTTTGATAGTTAATACTACACGGCATTTTGGGAATATGTAAAGTGTTTGTAACAGTCTTGTTTTGTCAATAAATAGTTAGCATATATCAGCGTTTTTTGGTAAGTTTGCGGTGTAGAAATAAGTAACAATGTTGACACTAACATCATTAATTCGACCTTATTTCATGAAACGTATCAAGGAATGTGAGCGTTTCGCGGAATCGGGGTTAGACATACAGCTGAATCAATTAATGTCGTTACTTCAGGCAGCGGCAAAGACTGAATATGGGAAACGTTTCCATTTTGATGAAATAAGAAATTATCAGGACTATAAGCGTATGGTCCCTCTTGTACGATATGAGTATCTCCGTGCGGACGTGATGCGTATGGTGAGAGGCGAGAAAAATATTCTTTGGCCGGGCGTGACGAAGAACTTTGCACAGTCATCGGGCACTTCTGACGGAAAGAGCAAGTATATTCCCATTACAAAAGATTCTTTCGTGCGCTGTCACTACAAAGGTGGCTCTGACTGCGTGTCGCACTATCTGAACTTGAATCCCAAGAGTAAGATTTTCGACGGAAAGGCCTTTATCCTTGGCGGTAGTTTTGCCAATGAGGTGAAGGTGGATACCAATGCCAAAATCGGTGACTTGTCGGCAAATCTTATCGCAAATATCAATCCTTTGGTCAATCTGGTGAGAGTGCCGAACAAAAAGGTGGCCCTGTTGGAGGACTGGAACGTGAAATTGCCTGCATTGGTGGAGGCAAGTCGCAAACAAAACATTACTAACATTTCGGGTGTGCCGTCATGGTTTCTTTCTGTGCTTAAGGAAGTGCTGAAAAAAGAGGGGGCGCAAACCATTCACGAGGTGTGGCCGAATCTGGAAGTCTTCTTCCACGGCGGTATCAGTTTCAAGCCTTACAGCGAACAATACGCCAAGATTGTTGACCCCGAAAAGATGCATTTCCTTGAAACCTACAATGCTTCGGAAGGTTTCTTTGCCGTGCAGTCGTCGTGGGACACCAAGGCTATGCTGTTGCTTTTGGATTTGGGTGTGTTCTATGAATTTATCCCAATGTCGGAAGTGGATAAGGAATTCCCGAATGCCGTGTCATTGCTTGACGTCGAAAAGGGCAAGACCTATGAACTGGTCATTTCTGCCTGCAACGGCTTGTGGCGCTATCGCATCGGTGATACTGTGAGGATTGAAAGTCTGAACCCTTGCAAGATTACGATTGCAGGCCGTACCAAACATTTTATCAATGCTTTTGGTGAGGAACTGATGGTCTATAATGCCGACGATGCCATGGAGCAAGTGTGCCGTGAAATGGGCGTTACCGTTGAAAACTACACTGTGGCTCCTGTATTTGCAACGACCAAGACCAAGGGCCGTCACGAATGGCTGATTGAGTTTGCCAAAGCTCCTGAAAATATGGACCGATTTGCCGAAAAATTAGATGAGGCATTGCGCAAGGTCAATTCCGACTACGATGCCAAACGTCAGGGCGATTTGTTTATCGACCGCTTGTCCATCACTACGGCACGCAAAGGCTTGTTTGACGACTGGTTGCTGACCCGTAGCGGCAAGTTGGGCGGACAACGCAAGATTCCTCGCTTGAGCAATGACCGCAAGCTCATTGACGACATGAAAGGCTTTAATTAAATAACACGAAAAATAGAAACTATGAAACGATTCCTCTTAACGGCGGTTTTGTCTGCTGTTATTCTTGTGGCTTCGGCAGTCACTCCAAAATACATTTTTTTGATTATCGGTGACGGTATGGGAATGGGGCACGTGATGGCTACTGAGTCCTATAACCGCAATGTATTGAAGAGTTCTGAACCGTTGTTGATGATGCAGTTCCCCGTCAATTCTATGGCAATGACTTTCTCTGCCAACCGAAAGGTGACTGACTCTGCCGCTGCCGGAACAGCTTTGGCTGCCGGTGTGAAAACCAACAACTATGTCATAGGCTTGGATGCTGACGGGAAACCTGTAACCAGTGTCGCCACTGAATTGAAGGAAAAATATGGCTTCGGTGTGGCTTTGGTTACTTCTGTGGCTTACGACGATGCTACTCCTGCCACTCACTATGCTCACCGTGGCAACAGAAATATGTTTGAAGGTATCAACTACGACGGTGCGCGCTGCAATTTCGACTTTATTGCCGGCGCAGGTTCTCACCAGGACGAAAAGGACAAGGAAGTCACCAAACGTCTGTTCAAGGACTATGAAGACCACGGCTATTCATTGGTGCGCGGTGTGAAGAACTTGAAAGATGCAAAGACCGATAAAATCCTTTTGATCAGTGACAAGCCTTACAAGCCAAACGAAATCGGCTATACTATCGACAGTATTCCTGGCGCAACTACTTTGGCGCAGTACACCAAAGCGGGTATTGACCACTTGATGCGTGTTTCTCCTGACGGATTCTACATGATGATTGAAGGCGGAAACATTGACCACGCAGGTCATAGCAATGACGGCGGTGCTGTGGTGAAGGAAATCTTGAACTTCCAACAATCCATCAAATTGGCATACGATTTTTATTTGGAACATCCCGAAGAAACTTTGATTGTCATTACAGCCGACCACGATACAGGCGGTATGACTATGGGCGTTTTGGGCGGCTCAAAGGAACAACAGTTGCAATACATCGACTACCAGAAAATTTCGAAAGAACGTTTCAACGATTTTTGCGTTGAGCACCGCAATTTCACTTGGGAACAAATGAAGCATGCCTTGTCTGAAATGTTGGGATTCTTTACCAAGATTGAAATCACAGCCGATGAAGAAGAGGCGTTGAAAGAAGAATATGTCAAGATGCAGGCAAAGAAAGACCAAACGGTGAAAACCCTTTACAAGGAATACAAGACTTTCGTTGCCAAAGTGTTTGACATTCAAAACCATAAAATCGGTTTCGGCTTCACAACATTCTCTCATACTGGCGGTTTCGTTCCCGTCTATGCAGTGGGTGTGGGCAGCGAACGCTTCCATGGCTTGAACAACAATATTGACATTCCTAATGTGATGCGCGAATTGACAGGATTGAAATAAAAATCCACGATTTTACAACATACAGACAACGCCGAGCCTCAAAAGGAGGTTCGGCGTTGCTTTTTTAGCAATGTTTTAGGGGTTGAAATACTATTTTTTGTCTAAAAAAATGTAACTTTGCAAATTAGTTTATTGTTGACCATCAACCGAAAGAATAATAAAATATTAAATATATAGAATATATGAATGTACTTGAATTAAGCGAGCAAGAAATCGTCAGACGTAACAGTTTGGCAGAGTTGCGTAACTTGGGTATTGAGCCTTATCCGGCTGCCGAGTTTAAAGTAACAGGACACACTAAGGAAATTAAAGAAAATTTTAAGGACGAAGACGCACAACGCGAAGTCAGCATTGCAGGCCGTATCATGAGCCGCCGTATCATGGGTAAGGCATCATTCATGGAATTGCAAGACGCTGATGGCAGAATTCAAGTTTATATCAGCCGCGACGATATTTGTCAGGATGAAAACAAAGACCTTTACAACGTATTTTTCAAGAAATTGCTTGATATCGGTGATTTCGTAGGTATCGAAGGTTTTGTATTCCGTACACAAATGGGTGAAATCACAGTTCACGCCAAGACTATCAAAATGTTGAGCAAGTCATTGCGCCCATTGCCAATCGTGAAAATGAAAGACGGCGTGAAATACGATGCATTTGAAGACCCTGAATTGCGCTATCGTCAACGCTACGTTGACTTGGTGGTCAATGAAGGTGTAAAAGATATTTTCATCAAACGTACAAAGGTTTATAACTCTATGCGTGAATACTTCAACGGTCACGGCTACATGGAAGTTGAAACTCCTATTCTACAAGCAATTCCGGGTGGTGCGGCAGCTCGTCCGTTCATCACTCACCACAATGCACTTGACATTCCATTGTACTTGCGTATTGCCGATGAATTGTATTTGAAACGTTTGATCGTGGGCGGTTTCGAAGGTGTTTATGAGTTCTCAAAGAACTTCCGTAACGAAGGTATGGACCGCACTCACAACCCAGAGTTTACTTGTATGGAAATCTATGTTTCCTACAAAGACTACAACTGGATGATGGACTTCACTGAAAAGATGCTTGAAAAGATTTGTCTTGACGTGAACGGTTCAACTGAAGTAAAGGTTGGTGACAACGTAATCAGCTTCAAGGCTCCATTCAAACGTGTGACAATGATTGATTCCATCAAGGACTTCACAGGTATCGACATCAACGGTATGGACGAAGTTCAACTTCGCGAAGTTTGCGCTAAAATCGGCGTAGAAGTGGACGAAACAATGGGTAAAGGTAAGTTGATTGACGAAATCTTCGGCGAAAAATGCGAAGGTAACTACATTCAACCTACATTCATCATCGATTACCCAATCGAAATGTCACCGCTTACTAAACGTCATCGCGAAAATCCTGAATTGACAGAACGTTTCGAATTGATGGTCAACGGTAAGGAATTGTGTAACGCTTACTCTGAATTGAACGACCCAATCGACCAATACGAACGTTTCGTTGAACAAATGAAATTGAGCGAAAAGGGTGATGACGAAGCTATGATTATCGACAAGGACTTCATCCGCGCTTTGGAATACGGTATGCCTCCTACATCAGGTATGGGTATCGGTATGGACCGTTTGGTGATGTTGATGACCGGTCAAACTACTATCCAAGAAGTATTGTTCTTCCCTCAAATGCGTCCTGAAAAGGTAGAAAAACGCGACCGCGAAGAAGCATATACAGCTATTGGCGTTCCTGCTGAATGGGTAGCAGCTTTGCAAAAGGCAGGTTACTTGACAGTGGACAGCTTGAAAGACGCTAACCCTGGCAAAGTACAACAAGAAATCTGCGGATTGAACAAGAAATATAAATTAGGCTTGCAAAACCCAACTCACGATGCCGTTGCAGAATGGGTTGAAAATGCAAAGAAATAAATTTGATGATATTATTCCGAAATAATCTCCGTATCTCAGGATAGGGGGATTATTTTCGGTTTATATATATTCTAATACCTGCCTACACAAGAAATCTATGAAATAGAAATTACGTTAAACTCTATGATAACAAAACATTATGAAGAACTTTAAAGTTGATGTAAAGAATGTACTTGGAACAGTAACAAGAGAACAGATTGACTCTTTCAACGGAGCAGGAGCCAACGCTTTGAATCTTTTGGAAAACGGAACAGGAGCCGGTAACGACTTTTTGGGTTGGTTACACTTGCCAAGTTCAATTTCAAAGGAATCTCTAACTGAAATCGAAAACGTAGCCAATACATTAAGAACTGAATGTGAATATGTTGTTGCAATTGGTATCGGTGGTAGCTATTTGGGAGCTAAGGCTGTCATCTCTGCATTGAGTGATTCATTCGCAGAATTGAAACCTTCAAACGGTGCCAGAGTATTGTTCGCAGGTCAAAATATAGGCGAAGATTATCTTTACGAACTTGTTGAATTGCTAAAAGGTAAAAAATTCGGTATTGTGGTCATTTCCAAATCAGGAACAACTACAGAACCGGCTATCGCTTTCCGTTTGTTGAAAGACCTTTTGGTGGCACAAGAAGGCAAAGAATTCGCAGCAAGACATATCGTAGCCGTAACAGATGCCAACCGCGGTGCAATGCGCCAGTTGGCCAACGCTGAAGGTTACAAATCATTCATCATCCCTGACAATGTAGGCGGTCGTTTCTCTGTATTGACTCCTGTAGGATTGCTTCCTATCGCAGTGGCAGGCTTCGACATCAAGAAATTGGTAGAAGGTGCTGTAGCTATGGAAAAGGCAACAGCAGAAGCTAACGACGAAAACCCTGCTTATCTTTACGCCAAGACTCGTAACGCTTTGTACAATTCAGGCAAGAAAATTGAAATTTTAGTGAACTATAACCCTAAATTGCACTTCTTGGCAGAATGGTGGAAACAACTTTACGGCGAAAGCGAAGGTAAGGACAAAAAAGGTATTTTCCCTGCATCAGTGGATAACTCAACCGACCTTCACTCTATGGGTCAATGGATTCAAGACGGTGAACGCACTATCTTTGAAACTGTAATCTCTGTAGCTGAACAACAACACGAATTGCGTATTCCATGCGATGAGGCTGACGGTGACGGCTTGAACTACATCGCCGACAAACGTGTTGATGAAGTGAACAAAATGGCAGAATTGGGCACTGCATTGGCTCACATCGACGGTGGTGTTCCAAACTTGCACATCACATTGCCAAGTTTGACTGAATACTATATCGGTCAAATTATCTATTTCTTCGAAAAGGCATGTGGTATCAGCGGTTATATCCTTGATGTAAACCCATTCAACCAACCGGGTGTTGAGGCTTACAAGAAGAATATGTTTGCCCTTCTTGAAAAACCTGGTTACGAAGAAGCAAGCAAAGCCATTCAGGCAAAATTGAAATAGAACAAAGTTTTCTATATGCCGAGCGCGGACAAACCTCTGTTTGCCCGCGCTTTTTTGTGGGCTGTTCTTTGTGGATACAGTCAGCCTCAAAAAATGAGAAGACTTGAAAGTAAAAAGGCAGGGAAATTTTTTGCAAATTATTTTGATATAAAAATGCTTAATTTATTATTCTTTTATTAACTTTGTGAGTAATGACAATAATAGCATCCGAAATGTTGTATTTTGGAGCTATTGTGTCCTTGTTAAATATTAATTTGTTTGTTCAAGTTTTATTTAGGAATATTGGAGAGAAATCTTAATATTTAACAAAGACAAATTCAAGAACCTTAAATCGTATTATGTGCTGAGTGCTTCTTTATGAATAATAAAATCTCAGTCATGTAAATAACCTGAAAATAGTTTTTTATAACCGTTGTTGGGAGATATAGATGTGAATCTATATCTCTTTTTTTGTGGGTACGGCAATAAATATTGCAGATTGGACTAAAGCCTATCTGCGAAAAAAAACTTTTAGAAAAAGGCTAATATAAGCTGATGTAAAAACAAGGAGAGACAAGAATTTTAATTCTTATCTCTCGGTAGTGTAAAATAAACTGTGTCAAGCGTTATTCCCTAGTTAAAACTCATCGG
>JAHHQT010000043.1 GCA_020026215.1 Muribaculaceae bacterium | reverse complement strand
ATTTACAACGAACAAAATCGACCGGAACTCGCACAAGAAGAATTGGCTCAGGCAGCCGTTATCGAAGAATATCTTCCTAAACAAATGAGTGAAGAAGAATTGACTGCTGCTTTGAAAGAAATTATTGCGCGTGTCGGCGCTACTTCGCCTAAAGAAATGGGGAAAGTGATGGGCGTTGCGTCCAAAGAACTTGCCGGCAAAGCAGAGGGCAAAGCCATCTCAACTAAAGTGAGAGAATTGCTCGCATAATATTTTTACAGATTCTGAAAATAAAACAAAATGTTAACACTTGCAGCTATAAAAGAAAATCCTCAAGAGATTATCAACCGTTTGAAAGTTAAGAACTTTGACGCTGAGGAACAAATCAATGAAATCATCGAACTTGATGTTAAACGTCGTGCAGAACAAACTAAATTCGACCAAAACGGTGCTGAATTGAAAAAATTTGCAGCTCAAATCGGCGCATTGATGAAACAAGGCAAAAAAGACGAAGCAGAAGCAGCGAAAAAAGCTGTTGCTGAATTGAAAGATGCCAACAAAAAAATCGAAGACGACCTAAACGCTACTGAAAATAAAATCACAGAAATCCTTTTGAATATCCCTAACACTCCTTGTGCTATGGTTCCTGAAGGAAAAACTGCTGAAGACAACGTAGTTGAAAAAACTGGTGGCAATATGCCTAACCTACCGGAAGATGCTCTTCCTCACTGGGAATTGGCTAAAAAATATAACCTAATCGACTTTGAATTGGGTGTTAAGATTACTGGTGCAGGTTTCCCTGTTTACTTCGGTAAAGGTGCTAAATTGCAACGTGCCTTGATTCAATTCTTCTTGGACGAAGCATCAAAAGCAGGCTACTTGGAAACTCAACCTCCTTACGTTGTGAACGAAGCATCTGGTATCGGTACAGGTCAACTTCCTGACAAAGAAGGTCAAATGTACCACTGCAACTTGGATAATCTATACTTGATTCCAACAGCAGAAGTCCCTGTAACCAACATCTACCGTGATGTAATTTTTGAAGAAAACGAACTTCCTAAAAAGAACTGCGCATACTCTGCTTGTTTCCGTCGCGAAGCAGGTTCTTACGGTAAAGACGTTCGCGGTTTGAACCGTCTTCACCAATTCGACAAAGTGGAAATCGTGAGAATTGAAAAACCTGAAAATTCTTACGCTGCTTTGGAAGAAATGAAAGATCACGTTCAAGGCTTGCTTGAAAAATTGGAATTGCCTTGGCACATTCTTCGCCTTTGCGGTGGTGATATGAGCTTTACTTCAGCCATCACATTCGACTTCGAAGTATTCTCAGCTGCCCAAAAACGTTGGTTGGAAGTAAGTTCTGTTTCTAACTTCGAAAGCTATCAAGCAAACAGACTTCACTGCCGTTACCGTAACGAAAACAAGAAAATGACTCTTTGCCACACATTGAACGGCTCTGCTCTTGCATTGCCTCGTATCATGGCAGCATTGCTTGAAAACAACCAAACTCCTGAAGGTATCCGCATTCCTAAAGCATTGGTTCCTTACACAGGTTTCGACATTATCGACTAAACAAAATCCTATATATCCTAAAAACGCATCGATACAGGTCGGTGCGTTTTTTTTGTGACCATACACACGCATTTATTTGTATATTTGCGAGGAAAAAGATTACAGAATACATTCTGAACTTTTTAGATAATATTAATCAGAAAAAAATATATACTATGAGAAAAACATTATTAACCGTCCTACTATCAATATTAATGGGAATTAATGCAACCACCGCATTTGCTCAATTAGATGAAGTCAGAGGTATTGAAACCGAGTGGGTTAAAGTCGCAGGAGAAGGAAATTCAAACAGCAACTGTCGCTTAACAAACAGAAATTCCTTTACAGTAAGTGTTGACGTTGAATTATGGGAATTTACAGGCACAGATTATGGGAATGCAGTGATGCAAACAAAATCATTTATCCTTGAACCAGGCGAGAGCTTTGAATGGGAAATACAAAAGAAAGCCAAAGACGGTCACTTTGTAACTTATCGTGCATTTAAACTCGAATAAATCTTATTCGTAGCATTTTAGGATTTTTGCCATGAATTTGTCATAGCTTAGATGATCGTCGAAATAACGTTTGGCATTTGCGCCAATGCGGTCGCGGTAGTCGGTGTCTTCCAATACTTTCTTCAAAGCGGCGGTCAACTCTTCCACACTACGCGGTGATACCAACAGACCTGTTTCTCCGTCACGGATATATTCGGGTTGTGCACCATTATTAGTCGTGATGACACATCGTCCAGCCTGCATAAATTCCATAGGTGACAAGCCCAACGCCTCTCTGACAATAGACGGAGCGACCCCGATTTCTGCATTCTTAATCAATAGTCGAGCTCGATCTGAAAAGCCGTAAAAATGGATTCTATCCTTGATTCCGCACTCATCGGCAAGTTGCAGTACTGTCTGATCGTAGTCCTTCGGCTTGCAAGTGCCGATAAACACCATTTGGAACGGCAAATTTCGAAGTTCTCCCAATGCCCTCACAATTATCTCACAACCTTTTGAACGGCGTACACGGCCTGCAAAAGCGACAATAGGAGTATCGGCTGGAACATTGTATTTTTCACGCAAAGTTTCACATTCAGCCTCAACCATCGGCGGAATACTATTGTGCACTACCTTGCATTTTTCTTCAGGCATCCAAGGGTTTGCCTCATGCCACATTTTCTTTCCCAATTCGGAAACGAAAATCACATTGTGCAAGTTCTTGAACGCTTTTCTAAAGAACGGATTGACCTTACTGCCTCGCGCAATATGACGAGTGAAAACCAATTTCACCTCACATCCGCTCATGCGTTTTGCCAATGAAACCAAAGGCACAAACTTGGAATCGTGAACATGAATAATATCGGGGTGTTCTGCACGAATCACCCTTGCCAAGGCTTTGGCTGACGATAAATCCAAAGAAAAGCGGAACGGCAAAGTCGTATAAGGGATTGTGCCCTGCAAACGGTTATTGATGGCAGGACAATCATGGGCGAAAAACAGGACTTGGTGTCCCATTTCCTGCAAAGCCATGCTCAAGTCAATGATGAACTGCTCTGCACCACCCCACACTTTTCCGGGAAATATCTGAATGATTTTCATCTATTCTTTTACTGTAATGTCGTTATTACTCATTCTGACCATATAGCTTTGAATAAAGGCTTTCAAGTCGTTGGTCAATTCAGCCTCTTCCGCTGTTTTACCCAATAGGTTGTCCTTCAACAACGGATCTTTCTTATAGTTATAGAATGCTGTAGCTTTCTCGCCGTCGAATTGCAACAAGTAGTCGCCCTTGATATATTGTGGGATGTGGTCCCAGTTGACTGCCCAAGTATCTTCCGGTTTGGTGTTCAACAAGTCCTTACCAAATGCGATATAAGGCTTGTCATATCCCAAATAATTCAATATAGTAGGCATAATATCAATTTGTTGCGCGATACCCTTCTGGAATCCTGTAGGCATTTCGCCCGACGGATCAAAGATAATGATTGGTACCATAAAGTGACCCAACTCTGTTTTATATTCAGCATGAGTAGTCTTGCTACTTGCGTGGTCGGCAGTGATGACAAAAATCGTGTTCTTGTACCAAGGTTGTTTTTTGGCGGTAGCGAAGAACTGACGGATAGCATTATCTGTATAGCGGATACATTTGTGAATCAAATGTTTGCCCTCATCCTTAAACACATCCTTGTATTTGTCAGGAATATTGAACGGATGGTGTGATGAAAGAGTGAACACCGAAGTCATGAACGGTTCTTTCATCTCACTCATTTGCAAACAGAAATATTGCAAGAACGGCTCGTCCCAAATTCCCCAAGTTCCGTCAAAATCCTTTTCAGGGTCGAAACGTGAGTCTTGGTTAAATTCTGTTCTACCGAAATAGTCCATAAATCCGGCAGAACGTGCAAAGGCCTCAAGACCTAAAGAACCGTTGTTTGCACCATGGAAGAACGCTGTATAGTAGCCCCATTTCTTCAACTCACTGGCGATACTGTTGGTATTGTTCAATGAGAATGGTGTCAAGACAAACGGACGATCCATACGAGGAATGGAAGCCAACACGGCAGGCATGGCATCAATACTGAAACCTGTGTTACAGAATGTTTCTTCGAAAGTCAAGCTATGGTTAATCAAAGAGTCGGCAAACGTGGTATAACCTTTATATTGTCCGTTATCCAAATGCTTGTTGTAAGCACCGATGAATTCCTTCGCATAGCTTTCCACAATTAAGATGACCACATTTTTCTTTCTCACCACGGCACTGTCAGCAGGCACGTGCAACGGAGAATAGAGTTTGTCCACATCGGCTTGGTTGGCAAAATAAGTCGGTGTTTTCTGAGGTTTTTCAGTCACTGTACGCAGAATGGCAAACGGAGTGTTCAACACGATACCTGTTTCCAAAGGCACATCCACAAATTGGTGGGCGTTGCTGATGGCGATAGGGCGTGTAGCATTCCAGAATGTAGCGCCACGCATACCCATAATGATAAACGGAGTGATGATGATAACCGACAATCCGTTTCTCAAATAATATTTGTACAAAGGTTTTGTCTTGTCCAGTTTAGGGAGATTCACATACAACTTGTACAAACCGTAAATCATCACAATGACCAACAGTACAAAGTACCAGTGTCGTACAAATTCCACCCCAAAGATAGTACCCAAATTGTCTTCGTTCTTGAACTCATCGAACACCATCGCTGTTGTACGGTGCATGCTATATGGAAAATAGACGGCATCCACCAAGTTGAGAATAAAGCAGAAGGCATTTGGAATAATGTATGCCCATTTGGTAATGGCGCGCATCACACTATTTTCCTTATAGTGCAATGGAAAGAATGCCAAAAGGATATAAAGGGCATTGGTATAGAAAATGGCAGAGGTGTCAAACAACAGACCACCTTCCGAAATTTCCCAGAACGAAGCCCAAGTCATGTCTTGCTGGAACATGCCCCAGTTCTCGAAAAGAAATGCCAAACGGCAAATTTCATAGCCAATAAATACCCAAATCAAATTGATGAAAATGCACCAAGGCACATTGTTCATTTTTTCTTTAATTCTATCCATCTTTATTATTTTATTTCTTTATTCAAATTTATATCTGCTGTTGGGCGCAATGGCTCTCGGCAATTCAGCGTTCAAGTCTTTCCCTGACAATACTTGCTCGTATTTCTTCAAATAGGCTTCGGCCATCACCTTTGAGCTGAACATTTCAGCTGCATATTCGTGGCAGACTTTTGGCGAATAGTGATAGTCATTCAATATGTGTTGTATCAATTCGTCCTTGCTGTCTGACAAGAAACCCACATCCTTGCGTACCAATTCAGGCAAAGAGCCGTGAGTGGTGGCAAATACAGGCGCACCGCAGTAAAGGCTTTCAATAATAGCCAACCCAAACGGTTCATCCCATAGTACTGGGAAGAACAAACCTTTGGAATGGGTAAGATAATTGATTTTCTCTTCTCCGCCCACCATACCTTTGAAGCGGGCTTTCGGAGTAAACGTGAAACGGATGCCCATCTTGAAATTAAAGCGATAACCTCCCAACACATAAAGTTGCTCGTTTGGCATCTGCTTAATCATATCGATACTGCCTCTCACATTCTTCACTCTCCATGCTGCTTTCGCCAGAAAGTGAAAATAGTCGCGGGACCCGTTAATGTCAATCTTCCCATAGTCTCTCCAATCCAAACCATTATAAACGAACGACTCACTGTTGAATCGTTTCGCATGATTGGCAGAAACAAATACGGCGTTCTTGTCAATCGGTTCTTGAATACGGTTACCGTGGAAAGTGACGATATAAGGCTTTTTATTGAAACCTTCGGGTACAAAATCGTTGAAATGCACCACATCCACATCGTCGGGAATCTGATTGGCAACAGGAATTTCGGGATTGTAGATATACATCTTGCCAAAAGGACATGTAGAACCTTCTGCGGCAAGGAATGACACTTGGTGTCCCATCAATGCCAACTCTTTACCCAAAGACCACATCACACGCTGCGTTCCTCCATAAGAGAATACAGGAATTTTTGACCTTATGACAATCAGTACGTTCATTTATTTTCGTTTTAAGTAATCGTAAAGTTTTTGAAGAATCACTTTACCAGCTTCTTCCCTTTCTGCGTCAGCACCTTCAATGGCAGTGTCCGACACATTGTCATAGTTGGTAAATCCTTTCGCATTGCGATAAAGGAAACCATTATTATAAGTATGGAAAGAGAATTCTTGAGTATAAGTATCAGCCAGCACATCGCGACTGAACACGAAATCTTCGTGAGGCAATTCCATTTGTCCCAACAAAGTGGCTGCCAAGTCGGTCTGACTTACAATCTTGTCAATTTGCTTCGGAGCTTTGACTGCGCCACCCAACATCAACAATGGGATGTGCGGATATTCACTTCTCGCAATCGGTTTTTCAGCATTGAAACCGTGGTCACCGGTACAGATAATCAACAAATTATCCCAAGCCGGGGATTGTTTCAATTTATCCACAAATTTGCCGAACGCATCGTCCACGTAGGCGAATGAGTTGGCAATCTTGTCTTCTTTCAAACGGTCGTAAGGCACATCAAACGGCTCATGAGAACTCAAAGTCTGGAACGTGGTGTACCACTGTTTGTTTTCTTTCGTTTTCTTGATAATGTCATCATACAGCCAATCAAAAGTAAAGCCATCCTGAATGCCCCATTTGCAAGTAGGCGCAGAAGACGGAAGGTCTTTCTGACTGACCAAAGTGTCGTGACCCGATGCCAAATAATAGTCCGCCTTGTGCATGATGGTCAAATCACCACCGTGCAATGCCATAGTTTCGTAGCCGTGGTCGCGCAACACACGGGGAAACGCAGGCAAGTTTGGCAATTTGCGGGTATATCGAATCACGCTCGTTGTCGGTTGTCCCAATACACCGCTCAACAGGCAGACCAAACCGCGGTCGGTACGGAAACTGCCGGCATCCACATGCGTAAAATAGACACCCTCTTTCGACAATCGGTCAATATTTTTACACACATCTTTCTGCCCGCCCAAAGTCTCGATGAAGCTGGCGCACAAACTCTCCCAAACAATCAATACGATGTTAGGGCGTGTGGTATTCAATAATTTCTCTGATGTACCACTATTCGGGAACATCGGCTTGAATTTGGCTTCACATTCTTCGTCGCTGAAACTGCGGAACTTACCCTCGAAATCATCTTTTACAGACAAGGAGTAAATCAAGTTGTACAACGGATTCAACGCTGCATGATTATAGAATGGATTTTTGCTGTAATAAGCCACACTTGGATTATTCGGACGGATTTTCAAGCCACGGATAATCAGGAAGAAGCAGGCTATCGACAACAAGGCAATCACCACTGTACCGATATGCAGCAACCATCCTTCAGCCTCAAACGGACCAATATGACAATAAATCAGAACAGGCAACTGCAAGATAACGAAGAATATCCCTACCACAATCAGCACAGCAGCCAATGCGGTAACGATATAAAGTGCAGATACACTGGCAAATGAGCCCTTCAACGACTTCAAATAGACGAAGATGGAGGAATCAATCTTGAATTGCCAGAATTTATATAAAGCGATGTCGGCAACGACCAAAAGAGATACGGCCAACGCAATCACTGCATTATAGAAAATGAACCACCCCTGAAAATTATAAAAATGGTAGTGGGAATATGCCCAGACCGACAGTACAGGAATAGCCGTCAGATAAGAGGCAATGATACAATCTGTAACGAATCCGTGAGAATAAACCTGCCAAAGGTCACGGAGACTCATTTTTTCAGAGTTCGTAGATTTATTGTAAAGACAAAATAAAGGTTTTTGAACGATTTCGAAAAAGGCTAAGATAAAACCAAAATACAATAGGATAAAAAGCACATATTTTTCCATATTCATCAACGGTTATTCTGAATTAAATTCTTTATTTTTTCCTCAACGTCGATTGTAGCGATTTGGTTCATACAATTCAAATGTCCCAACGGACAAGATTCTGTGCCGGCAATGCTACACGGCTGACAAGGCAAATTTAACCTCATGGCGTTGTCCTTGCTTTGGTTATAGCCGAGGAATCCACATTCGGGTGTGGTACTTCCCCAGATGGACAATACCGTCGTACCAACAAGCGAAGCCATGTGCTGGTTCGCTGAGTCCATGGTAATCATCACATCCATTTTGCTCATCAATGCCAGTTCATCGCTGATAGGATATTTCCCGGCAAAGGAGATACAATTCGGATTCGCATTCTGCCAGCTTTCCATGATTTCGGCTTCCTTGCCCCGACCACCGAACAAATATACATGGATACCGTCCTTGGCAAGACGTTCCACCACATCCTGCATCTTATCCACAGGATAGGTCTTGTTCATATAGCGGGCAAACGGTGCGATACCAACAGCCGGATGCTGGATTTCAATTGGTGTCTGCGGATTATCGCCCTCAAACAACGAATTGAATTTTAGTGTAATGGGATAACCCAAACGTTTGAATACTTGGGTATAACGATTGACGAAGTTCGGTTGTTCAACCTTATCGACTAAAACACTCTTTCTGTGTTTTCTCAATTTGTCCACCATGGCTACTTTCTTGAACTTCAACAAGTAAAACAAGTCGATTTCCCAAGAACGCAACACATTGTGAAGGTCAGCAACGCAATCGAACTTATAGCTGTTCAATTTGCGCAACAAACGCAATACGCCCAAAAATCCCTTATACTCGCCCTTGAAGTCAGCGCAAATCATGTTGACATTCTCGGGACGGTTGATAAACAATTTGGCAAAGAACGGACGAGTAAGCACATCAATTTTCAATTCCGGGTATTGTCGTGCCAAAGAGTAGATGGCAGGAATAGTCATCGCCACATCTCCCAGTGCCGACAATCGGATAATCAATATGTGCTTGTCTTTCTTCATTCTTCTATTGGTTTGTCTTTTCAAAATATTTCTGCATCACACGATACTGGATACATTGCTCCAACTTCTTGTTGCGGAACTTGTTCACATATTCGTGCGCATGCTGAATGATTTCTTCTGCTTTTTCAGGATGGGCGATATAGTAGTTTAATTTTTCTTCCAAATCACTATAGTCATCCTTTAATTCTATATAGTGATAGCCACCTTTCAATTCCCCCTCCATGAACCACGATTCTATTTTCGGGCGCGGCATAACAGCCACTGAATTGGACGACATCACCCATTTCAAATTGGTAGCCACATCATGACCCTCAATACAGGCAATGAACTTGTATTTCAACTGCTCGTCGAGTGTCACGAATGTTTTGTGATATTCCGGATGATCTAAATTCGTGTCGTTATTAATTTGACCGGCATCGCACAACGGATGCTGTGCATACAACTTCAAGAAATTGGTTCTCTGCGGTTGTTTTCTCACCACATTGCGGAAAATCAGCATATCCTTCTTGTCACGATAGTTCATTCTGTCGTGAATGAAGCGGAAATGTCTCACCTTGTTCAATCGGCAAATCACAGAATTGTAGGTTTCACGACCGATAGGTCTGCTCTTGACAAAAGTAGGCTGTTCGGTTTCGTAGTCCACATCACCGAAAATATAGTGGAATCTGTAATTAGGATTGAAACAGCGCACTGTTTCGTAAAGGTCAAAGAAATAGGCAGAATATTTGTGCTTTTCTCCAAACGGGAATTTATAATCCCTGACCAACTTGGAATTTTCCACGTTGACCTTAGCACCGTCAGGCAAACGCATATAGTGCGATGCACGGCGTTCCATGACAGCTTTCTCCTCCTTGCTCAAGGTCTTCATCTTTAGCGAGAAGCAGAAATTATACAAAGGATTCGGGACTATATATTTGGCGAAGTTCTCGACAAAATACAGTCCTTTTTTTAAGCCACGAAATAAAGACCTATAATCCGTTTTCACTATTTATTGTTTTGAGCTTTTAAATATGCTTCTACGCCCTCAATATCCTTTCTTGTATCCACAGAAAGAGATTTGCAGTGGCAGTTGTAGTAATAGATAGGCATGTGGTTCTCAATGAAACGGAATGAGTCGTTTTCCTCAATCTTTTCAATCGGACCACGAGGAGTGTTGTGATAGTAATCCAAAGCCTTGCGAGTGAACGCTCCTACACCGACAAATTTGTGGAACACATAGTCCATAGCTCCTTTTGGGAAAGGAATCGGACTGCGTGAGATGAACAAACAACGGTCGTCAGCAGCTGTAACGATTTTCAAGTTAGTTACGTCAACCACTTCAACCGGGTTAGTAAAGTCGGTCATCAAGTTTGAAACGAAGAAATCATCAGCCTTCAAACCTTCAGGAATACATTGTACAATTGAGTCACGAGTCAACAATGGTTCGTCACCGTTGACCATCACATACAAATCTGCTTCGATTTTTGTAGAAACTTCATACAGTCTTTCTGTAGCTGTATCGTGATCTGAACGGGTCATAATCACAGATGCACCGAATTTTTCAGCAGCTTCTTTAATTTTTTCGCTGTCGGTAGCAATATATACTTCTGAGAAGATTTCAACTTCTTTACAATGTTCATACACCCATTGAATCATTGGTTTGTTGCAAATCAAAGCCAATGGTTTCTCAAAAAAACGAGTAGATTCAGCGCGAGCTGGAATTACACAAATGATTTTCATATATTTTGTTGATTTTATTTATTTCTTTTTTGAATACAGCCATCTTCTGTGAGACCATAGCCAGTAAGGTGGATTGTTGTTGATAGTAGTTTCAAGCATTTGCATATAGGCGCGTGTATAAGGATATTCACCGCCGTCTTCCATCGGATGGATAGTCTTCACGGTCAATTCGTAATATCCGCGTTTCACCTTCTTCACATCCAAATACAAATAGTTTGCCTTGATTCTTTCACCAATTTCTTCACCACCCACATTGAACGAAGTGTTCTGGTTCAGGAACATGGTTTCGTGATGCGAAATCTTGCTGTTCGAACGGTGGTCGGCAATGAATCCTACAATGAAACATTTATATTTCATCTTGGCCTTAAGCAGTTCGCGGAAAGTTTTCTTTTGCGGGACAGAAACAGAACCGAAACGGGAACGCAATTTAAGCATCAGTTTGTCAAATGCCTTGTCGCGTAGCGGTTTGTAAATCTGCAATGACATCTCCGGACCTTTATACATTTGGGCGATAGAAGTCACCCACTCCCAGTTGCCGTAGTGTCCCAAATACAACACAATCGGACGGTTTTGGTTGGCACATTCAGTCACCAGTTCTCCATGAAGCAATTTCACACGCTTGCTGATTTGCTTGTCGGAGATATGCAAAAGTTTGATAGTCTCTACAATGTTGTCACAGAAATGATGATAAAATTCCTTTTCGATTTCCAACAATTCTGCTTCGCTTTTTTTAGGGAAAGAGTTGCGCAAATTGGCTCTAACCACCTTGATTCTGTATTTCTTGCACTTGTAGATAATCACATACAGGAAATCACTCAATGCGTAAAGCACCGAGAACGGTAGCACTGCCAATGGATAGAACAATGCCAAATATAAAGCATATTTCAATTTTACTCCCATATTCCTCGTCCTAATGTTTTAACGATACGCTCGGTGGCTCCCACATTTTGTGAAAGATAACCGGCTAACGTTTCCTTTATTTTCTTCAACTCGGCATCGTTGCCCTTCAAGGCAACAAACCAGTTGTCAATTTCTTCAAAATTATGTACTACACGACCGATATTCAGTTCCACTAATTGGTTGGGAGTCACCTTGCGGTGAATTCTCGGACCAAAACTGACAGGCAGACCATAGACAGTAGCCTCAATTACACTGTGCAGCAAACGAGTGAAACCTCCGCCCACATACGCCCATGTGCCATATCGGTAAAGATAGGCCAATGCTCCGACGAAGTCAATAATCAGCACTTGTATAGTTGAGAAATCAGTCTTTTCGCCGCATTCTGTATAGCACAAAGCACCTCCGTTCAATCCATTCTTGATTTTGTCATTCAATTCTGAACTGATTTCGTGAGGTACGAAAATAAATTTAGTGTCTCTATGTTTGTTGGCCAACTGACTGACCATATTCAAATCGTTTTCATCGTGGATACTTCCGGCAATGAAGGTCTTCTCTCCATTGACAAAATGTTCCATAACGGCATTATGCCATTCTGTTGTTGCCACCGTATAGGCATTATCAAACAATGGGTCACCGCTGATAGTTACATTCTCAAATCCCAATGCATTCAAATTTTGTTTTGAATGTTTATCCAATACAAAGAACTGGGTAAATGCATTCAACGCCTTTCTATAAAATCCACCATACCATTTGAAAAAAGAGGCATTATCGCGAATCAATCCCGAAATTAAATAGGTCGGAATTGCTCGACGCTTCAATTCATACAAATAGTTGCACCAGAACTCTGATATAATAAAAGCTACTGCATCAGGTTTTACTGCATCCAAAAACGCACAAACGTTCTTTTTCGTATCTAATGGTAAATAATAGAGATAGTCGATGTTGGGATGATTGTCCTTCAATGCTTCACAACCTGTAGAGGAGAAAAATGTGACGACAATCGTACAGTCGTGGTCTTGCTTCAGTCGGGCAATCAAAGGTCTTGCCACGGCAAATTCACCCAACGAAGATGCATGAAACCATATCGTAGGACGTTTAGGTTTGGCTTTCATATCTTCTACGACATGAGCCAAGAGTCCGTGCTGTCCTTTTACAAACAATGAAACCTTCGATTTGCTTTTTTTCTTCAAGAACAAGAAAATCAGCTGCAAAAACTTTTCAACAATTTGTAATATTATGTTATATACTTTTATCATCTTCAAAATAAGGCAATCTACCCTCTAAAAACGAGGATATTATCCGATTTGCAAAGTTATGCAATAATAGTTAAATAACAATCCTATAAATGGGAAAAAGCGCGTTTCATAGACAAAGAGATACGTCCTTATTAGAATCGGTAAGTGAACATCAGCTGCGTGCTCACCTGTCGACTATACATTATCACCCAACTTGGATTATACGACGGCAGACCGGGGACATCAAATTTCGGCCATTTGAAATATTCAGTGTAACGACGATAGTAGTCCAAACCAAGGGTAAGATACAACTCTTTCCACAGGTTGAAATTCAACCTCAATTCTATATGGTTGAATGAGGCGTTGGAATCGTCTCCCTGCACGTCAACAGGTTTTCCGTTAGGGGTCAATGTCAAGTCCATCGACGGATCCCATGAGTTCCAAGTATATAATTTATAGAACTGATGATAAAATTCTAAAATAAATTTCTTGCTCAAGGAAGTATAGTTCAACCCTAACTTTGTGGAAAGTCCGGAAGCCCAGTTATAGTTACGATGATAGTTTCTGTAATAGTCACTTAGCACACCGCCCAGGATAACGGCATTAAAGTGTCCGCACAAATCCAAAGTTCCCTTTGCTCCACGAAACCTGAACATCGTACCGACACCCACAGATGCAGGTGTTCCCAATTTATACGGAACGGAACAAGGTTCCCAAGCTGGTGCATCATGATCTACATTGATAGTATCTGAGTCAAAAAAGTCAAAATGCTGATAAGCACCTACCGATAAATTGAATTTCCTCTTGTCGAGCAATTCAAAATTGACAAGACGGCCTATTATCTCCACCCTACCCAACATTGGTTGGGTTTTCATGGCATCCAACTCCATCAAAAAGGAGAAATAGTCATACGGAACATACGATGTTTCGCCGAAACGGTCACCGTATTCCATGTCTATACGTGCAGTCGCACCGAATTTCGCCAGATTGTCCCCATCATGATAGCCCAACATAGTAGCTCCTAACGAAACATCAAGGGAAAGGTTCGGCTTGCCGAATTGTTTGCCCGAAGTCGGTTTTCGCTTCCATGCATCCCCCGTAATGACACGAGTAAGACCTCGCATCGGAGAAATAAGGAAAGAGGCAAATTCACGGCCAAAACGTTCGCCACCCGTGGCACGATCATCCAAAATGAGGTCTGTCGTGCGATAGAACACTTCGCCCAGTGCAGCACCACCTATAGGAGTGGCAATAATATCATTGGTAGAAGGATATTCACATTCCATAAACAACTCCCACATAGCACTACCCGAAATGGCAAACAATTCCGATTGCCAATAGTTGAAGCCATTGGAACGTGCGGAATTATAGTACATAGAGCCGTGATAAGGATGGGCAAACATATTAGTACTCAAATGATCATCATCCCAGTCAAAACCATGCTTGAAATTTGCTTTAATCGTATTCAGATTGATATAGGCATAATGTCCCTTCAAGGCATATCTGTCAAACGCCCACAAGCCGACATTCAAGCCGAACACTTCAGCAGCAGCTCTCCAAAAATGCTTCTTAGTCTTAGGAATGACAATGGCACTATCATTAACAGTCAATGTAGGATGGGATAGCGTATCAACACCTAATGTGTCAACCACATTTGCTTGAATACCTTGAATAAAGACTATTAGAACTAATATTAAAAATAGTATTCTTTTCATTATCGTCTGTATAAAGAAGGCAATCGGTCCAACATTTCGACCCGACCGACAACTTGCAAAAATACAAAATTAATCTTCTCCCCCCCCAAAAAAATAAACAATAAAATAAAGAAATTCAAAAAGATAAAACAAAAAAGCATCCGTCCATCCTGCGACGAACGAATGCTGCTAGCGTATTTAATCTG
>JAHHQT010000042.1 GCA_020026215.1 Muribaculaceae bacterium | reverse complement strand
TTCTTAACTTTATCAACAATTGCTTTGAAAGCTGCTGGATTGTTAACCGCTAAGTCAGCTAGAACTTTACGGTTGATTTGGATACCAGCCTTGTGAATAAGTCCCATCAATTTAGAATAAGACAAATCTTCCAAACGAGCTGCAGCATTGATACGTTGAATCCACAATGCTCTGAAATTACGTTTTTTGTTCTTACGGTCACGGTAAGCGTATGTCAAACCTTTTTCCCAAGTGTTTTTAGCTACAGTCCAAACGTTTTTACGACATCCGTAATAACCTCTTGTAAGTTTTAAAATTTTCTTTCTTTTAGCTCGAGATGCTACATGATTTACTGATCTTGGCATTTTTTTTTGTTTTTTGAATGTTAGCGGCGTTTTAGCTCTTAAATGCTAATCATTCGGTTAATAAAAATATTAAAATCTCTGTAATTAAAAGTCAAAAACCACACTTTATTATCTTAAGTTCAAAAGATCACGCACGTTGTGACGGTCTGCTGAATTCAAAACTGCAAAGTGTCCGAGGTTTCTCTTCTGCTTTTTTGTCTTTTTTGTCAAAATGTGACTTTTGTAAGCATGTTTTCTCTTAATTTTTCCTGATCCGGTAAGGGCGAACCTCTTTTTGGCACCGGAATTAGTTTTAACCTTTGGCATTTTTTTGTTTTTTAAATTACTATTTGATTTATATTGCTTTTAATAAAGCTCATTACTATTTCTTTGGAGTAAGCATAATAATCATACGCTTTCCTTCCAAAACAGGCATTTGTTCCACTTTGCCATATTCGTCCAATTCATTGGCGAATCTTAGCAATAGGACTTCTCCTTGTTCTTTGAATAAGATAGAACGACCTTTGAAGAAAACGTATGCCTTAACTTTAGCTCCTTCTTTCAAGAAACCAATGGCATGTTTCAACTTGAAGTTGTAATCGTGGTCATCAGTTTGTGGTCCAAAACGAATCTCCTTGACAACAACTTTTGTTGATTTCGCTTTTTGTTCCTTTTGACGCTTCTTCTGTTGATATAAGAATTTTTGGTAATCCAAAATCTTACATACTGGAGGAACAGCATTAGGAGAAATCTCAATCAAGTCAAGCTCTTGTTCTTCAGCAATCTTAATTGCTTCTTGAATAGAATACACTCCTTGTTCAACATTGTCTCCAACCAAACGAACTTCGCGTGCACGGATGTGTTCGTTGATTGCATATGCGTCTTTTTGGTTTTTATTATCTTTTCTAATAGGGGCTGTATGTGGTTTAAACCCCGGTCCAAGTGGTTTTTTTGCCATTAAAATATTTTAATAATTTGTCATTTCTTCCATTTCCTTGGCGAAATTCTCGGCAAAAGTAATAATTTTTTCTGTGCCCTTATCGCCCTCGCCTTGTTTTCTTATAGCAATTTCACGATTATTAACTTCTTTTTCACCTACGATAAGCATGTAAGGAACACGTTTGATTTCATTATCACGGATTTTTTTACCGATTTTTTCATTTCTGTTATCAACAAACGCTCTGATACCTTTTTCAGCAAGGATACATTTAACTTCATCTGCATAGTCATTAAATTTCTCGCTGATAGGTAAGATAGCAACTTGTTCAGGAGCAATCCAAACTGGCAAGTTACCAGCTGTATGTTCAAGAAGCACAGCCACGAAACGTTCCATAGAACCGAATGGCGCACGGTGAATCATTACCGGACGGTGTTTTTGGTTGTCCGCACCTGTATATTCCAAATCGAAACGTTCAGGCAAGTTGTAGTCAACTTGGATTGTACCTAATTGCCAACGACGACCAATTGCATCCTTAACCATAAAGTCAAGTTTAGGTCCGTAGAATGCAGCTTCACCATATTCAATGCGTGCTTTCAATCCTTTTTCCTCACACGCTTCGATAATAGCTTGTTCTGCTTTATCCCAATTTTCTTCAGTACCGATATATTTTTCGCGGTTTACTTTATCACGCAAAGATATTTGAGCTTCAAATTGTTCAAATTCCATAGACTTGAACACAATTGAAATAATATCCATTACACGCAAGAACTCTTCTTTTACTTGGTCAGGACGACAGAAAATGTGAGCATCATCTTGAGTAAAGCTTCTTACACGAGTCAATCCGTGCAATTCACCACTTTGTTCGTAACGGCAAACTGTACCGAATTCAGCAATACGAAGTGGCAATTCTTTATATGAGTGAGGACTATTCTTGAAAATCTCACAGTGGTGAGGACAGTTCATTGGTTTCAAGAAATATTCTTCACCTTCTTCAGGAGTATGAATTGGCTGGAATGAATCCTTACCATATTTAGCATAGTGACCAGAAGTTACATATAGCATTTTGTTACCAATCGGCGGAGTGATAACTTCTTGATATCCATATCTGCGTTGGATTTTTCTCAAGAATTCTTGAAGATTCAAGCGCAATTCAGTTCCCTTCGGCAACCACAATGGCAAACCTTTACCAACAGTTTCAGAGAACATGAACAATTCCATTTCTTTACCAATCTTTCTGTGGTCACGTTTTTTAGCTTCTTCAAGCAACACCAAATATTCGTCAAGCATTTTCTTTTTAGGGAAAGAAATACCATATACACGAACCAATTGGTTACGTTTTTCATCACCTCTCCAATATGCACCTGCCAAAGAAAGGATTTTAACAGCCTTGATAGCAGAAGTATTTGGAATGTGCGGACCTCTACACAAATCGGTAAATGCACCTTGTGTGTAAGTTGAGATTGAACCGTCTTCAAGTTCGCTGATCAACTCACATTTATATGTTTCATTGCGTGCTCCGAACATTTCAAGAGCATCAGCTTTAGAAATATCTTTACGAACGACATCTTCTTTTCTGCTTGCCAATTCAGCCATTTTAGCTTCAATCTTGGCAAAGTCAGCGCTGGTGATTGTGTTTTCTCCCGGATCGATATCGTAGTAGAAACCATTCTCGATAGCCGGACCGATACCGAATTTCACGCCTTTATAAAGTTCTTGCAATGCTTCTGCCAACAAGTGTGCAGATGTATGCCAGAAAGCGTGTTTGCCTTCAGGATCATCCCATTTATAAAATTTAATTTCACCTTCATTTTCGATTGGGCGAGTCAAATCCCAGTCGCATCCATCAATTGTTGCAGCTAATACTTCTTTAGCCAAACGAGGACTAATACTTTCAGCGATTTGCAAAGGAGTAGTTCCATTGTCAAATTGCTTTACACTTCCATCTGGAAACTTAATATTCATATTTTTTTAGTTTTTAATCATTACATAAATACAACTAACGCATGATTTGACTACAAAAGTAATTAATAATTGTAAGTTGGTAAACTTTTTTTATGATTATTTTAGTGCGACATACGCTTTAATATATTATAGGAAGACAAAATACCCAACTCCCCTGCCTTACTCAAATCAGCAATACCTTTTTCCATATTACCCAATTGCAAATAGACCATTCCACGGTTGTAGTAAGCCTCACCGAAATCAGGCTTAATCTTCACCGCTTCCGAATAGCAAGCCAAGGCAGAAGTGTAATCTTGTTTCTCATAATAAATATTACCCTTGTTAAAGTGGGCATACACTTGTTTCGGGGACAACTCAATGACCTTATTCAACTCTTCGATGACAGCATCCAAACTATGACGGTCTTCCTTGATTTCAAATCCAGGAATTTTCATCTTATCAGCAGACTTGTCGTCCTTAGCAGACACATCGTCTGACTTTTTCATGGTTATTTTTGAATACATCACCATAGCTTTGGCAAAGTGCGCCAAAACAAAGTTATCATTCAAAGCCACCGCACGATTCAAATCTTCCAAAGCCGCTTCGTAATTCTTGACCATAGTATAACTCAATCCTCGACCGAAATAATCCACAGCACGATTATCCTTATTTAAAATCAAATTTGTAAAGTGCCCAATCAATTCAAATTGTTTCTGGATTTGAGCTTCTGTCAACTTAGTGACATTATTTGTCAAATAAAGCTTATCACGCAAATAATGGCTCGAATTCAAATCATCCAAATCCCTTTGATAATAAGCATCCGACTGCAAGTCTGACAGTTTATTATAGTAAGACAAATAATACATTTCCTCCATATTTATAGGAGCATTGTAATTTTGCACCTTACCTCTATATTTATTGTCATATTCCAGTTTCACAGAATTGTCATTTTCGACAGTAACCAACGACTTAAATTTCTTGACAACAAAAGCAGTATCGCTCTCCTCAACATTTCCTTTCAATGCATAGTTGTCATCCGAACGATGCTTATTCAACTCTTTAGTCTTGTTATAGTCTTTTTCAGCTCCTTTCATATCTCCACTCATGCGTTTACAATCACTACGTTCATAGTAAGCCATGGTCAAACTTGGATATTCTTCAATAATCTTGTCAAAATCTGCAATTGCCTTTTTATACTGTTTAGTCTTCTTGTAGAGCAAACCTCGGTTATAAATAGCCATATAATTTTCAGGCTCACGATTGATAACAAAAGAGAAATCCTCAATAGCCTTATTGTCTTCCTGAACTTCTGTCCTAAGCAAACCCCGGTTCAGGTGAGCTACTACATTAGAACCATCCAAACTAATCGCATAGTCAAAGTCTGACATCGCACCGAAATAGTCATCCAAGTTATATTTTAAGAACGCACGATTTATAAAATAGCCCACTTCTTTCGGTTTCAACTTAATGGCACTATTCATATCATCCAATGCCAACTGATAATCAGACTTATTTTTTATGTTAATATCTGCACGCATGACAAAAGCATTGGCATTATTGTCATTCAATTCAATACTTTTTGTCACATCTGACAAGGCTTTAATCGTATCCCCTTTTTCAAGAAACAATTGGGCTCTACCCAAATAAGCATTGTCATAACGCGGATAATAGCCTATTAAAGTCTCATAACTTTTTTCTGAATTCTCAAAGTCTTTCAACTCTTGTTCCGCTACAGCCTTGTTCAACAAAAAGACCTTTTCTTCTGGAAGATACTTCAACCCCATTTTATAGTCTTCAATGGCACCTTTATAGTCTTCCAATATTTGACGAGAGATACCACGCACCTGATAGGCATCTGTTATAAATGGATTTCGTTCTATAGCCAATGAGCAATCAGCCTCTGCTCCCCTATAGTCTTCCAAATAAAACTTGGCAACACCTCTGAAAAAATAAGGATCCGCCAAATAAGGTTTGATTTTAATGACTTGATTAAAATACTGGATAGAGAGCACATAGTCCTCAAAATATAGCGCATTCTTACCGATATTCATTACCTGCTCAGTATTAATCTGAGCTTTCGCCACCACAGGCGAAAACAAACAAGCTATCAGTAAGACTATTATATTTAGAATTCGTTTCATATTTCAAATTTATATTCAGTACAAAAATAGTGTATTTTGGCCTATTTTTTGTACCTTTGCATTTCGATTTTTAGAATTTATTAATTTTAAGCATTAAGTATTACATTTTTTATTTATGAATAACGCGCAGATTATGAAAATTGTTATCATTGGAGGTGGGTTTGCAGGTCTTAATTTA
This sequence comes from Muribaculaceae bacterium, assembly GCA_020026215.1. Taxonomy (GTDB): domain Bacteria; phylum Bacteroidota; class Bacteroidia; order Bacteroidales; family Muribaculaceae; genus Limisoma. The sequence continues at coordinate 9,516 of JAHHQT010000042.1, read as the reverse complement.
TCAAAGAAGCTTGACAAGACCAAATACCAAATAACAATCATTGACAAAAATAATTTTCATAGTTTTCCTCCATTGTTCTACCAGATCGCCTCTTCAGGTCTTGAGCCGGCAAGCATCTCGTTTCCATTCAGACGTGAAGTAAAAAAAATGGACAATGTGAACTATCATTTAGGACAAGTTAAAAGCATTGACACAAAGGCAAAAATTGTTGAAACTCAATTCGAAAAGATTTCATACGACAAACTAATCATTGCTTCGGGAACAACCAACAATTTCTTCAATCAACCCCAATTGATTGAACAGGTTCATACTCTTAAATCCACTTCTGAGGCCATTCGTCTTAGAAACGAAATATTAGACCGACTTGAAAGAGCTTGCATCACCAAAGACAAACAGCGCAAAAAGGAATTGTTGAGTTTCGTTGTTGTTGGTGGTGGTCCTACAGGCGTTGAAATTGCCGGTGCCTTGGGCGAAATGAAACGTTATATTCTAAAACGAGAATACCCAGAAATCGAACGCGAAGATGTAAAAGTCACGCTAATTGAAGGTACGGACCGTTTCCTTAGAACGATGAGCGAACGCGCCTCTAAAGACGCTGCTAAATATCTTGAGCACTTGATGATTGACACTCGTTTGAACTGCTTTATGGAGTCCTACAAAGATAACGTATTGCATCTTTCAAACGGTGAAGACATTTATTGCGAAACTCTGATTTGGACTGCCGGTGTAACCGGCAACGTCATCAAGGGCATTGACCAGGAAGCCATCTTCCGCGGGAATCGTTATGTTGTAAATGACAAATTCCAAATACAAGGATATGATGATATCTATGCTATCGGTGACATCGCCTTCTACAAAGACGAGCAACACCCTAATGGATACCCACAAGTTGCACAAGTTGCCATACAGGAAAGCTCTTACTTAGCTTCCATTCTAAACAATGAAACAACTGTCAAAACACCTTTCAAATATATTGACAAAGGTTCTATGGCAACTATCGGTAGAAACAGAGCGGTTTGCGACTTGAACTTTACTTACCTTTACGGTCGCCCGGCATGGATTACCTGGATGTTTATCCACTTGATTTCTATTTTAGGGATGAGAAATAAAGTAAACGTCCTTATCAACTGGATATGGGCATATTTGTTCTATAGTACATCACTCCGTCTTCTTATCCGACCTGTAAAATTCCCGATTAGAAAGCATTGGATTGATGAATAATCGCTATATTTGCAGTTACAACTAAAGGAATTTTTATGAACAGATATTTTAAGATATTAGTATGTGCCACCCTTCTTTGCGGTTCATTATATTCCTGTAAGGCTCCCAAAGCCATACAGGAAGACAAGATTGAATACATCACAGAGCCAATTACCGAAGAACAAATCAAGCCTGCCAAACAAACAATTAACAACACAACCAGCAACCAACGCGTTAAAGGTGAATGGACTATTCTGAAAGCTTGCGGGCATGAAATCACAGCAATGGACGAAAGAGCTTTCATCTATTTTAGTTCAAAGGAAGGCAGAATTTATGGAGACACAGGATGCAACGTGATCAATGGTAGTTTTTCTACCAGTAACACAAGTATCAATATCTCAAACATCATTACAACCAACAAACATTGTAGTGAAGTCGGGGAAGAACGCAATATCTTAAGAGGTCTGAGCCAAGCCTGCACATTTGTTATTTATAAATACGATGGCTTGTACTATCTTGACTTAAAGGACAAGAATGGCAATACAACCATACATGCCAAACGTCACAATGCAGACGTGTTGACAGGCATCTGGAAAGTAACAGATATCAAACAAGTGAAAGTCAATAAAGATGTCAAGCTTATCATCGATGTTCCTGAATTAAAAATACATGGTAACGTAGGATGCAATATCATCAATGGCGAGATTGGACTTGACCGTAACAAAAACTGGTTTATCGAATTTCAAAACATAGCATCAACTGCCAAGATGTGTGATGAAGAAAGCATGCATCTTGAAATGAATCTTATAATTGCATTGGAAGAAGTGGAACTTATCAAAAGAATCAATACTGAAAACATGATTCTTTTGGATAATGACAAAAACGAAGTTCTAAAATTACAACGTGTAAAATTAGAATAAGCGTTTCGTGACACAGATATAATTTATGAAAATTCTAATCGTAAATAAATTCTACTACAACAGAGGTGGCGATTGTACTTGTACCATTAATTTGGAGCACATGCTTCATGCCAATGGCTACGAGACGGCAGTCTATGCAATGGACTATCCCGAAAATATCGAAACACCATTTTCAAAATACTTTGCCAAAGAAGTCAGCTTCTCTGGAGGTATCAAGAACAAACTTGCAGCTGCGACCAGAATATTTGGCGGTGCAGGCGTAAAAACTTCTTTTGCAAAGATTCTGAATGAATTCAAGCCGGATATTGTTCATTTCAACAATATACACTCCTACCTTTCCCCTGTCATCGTAAAGATGGCAAAGGATTTTGGAGCAAAGACCATTTGGACAATGCATGACTATAAGTTGGTTTGTCCTTCTTATTCCTGTTTATTGAATGGTAAATCTTGTGAATTATGCATCGGAGGAGACAAGAAAAATGTTTTGAAAACCCGATGTATGAAAAACAGTTTGTCTGCCAGTCTTCTTGCATATTTAGAGACCCTAAAATGGAGTACTGATAAATTGGAAAAATATACAGACGTGTATGTTTGTCCCAGCAAGTTCATGGCTGATAAGATGGCGCAAGGTGGTTTTGACAAGAATAAAATCAAAGTAGTCTGCAATTTCATCCCAGACACTATGATTAACAATATTACTGTCAATACAGGAAGAAAGTCCTATTATGCATACGTTGGAAGATTATCCCAAGAAAAAGGAGTTACAACTCTTATCAAAGTTGCCAGCCAACTTCCATACACGTTCAAGATTGCTGGAGACGGACCATTGGCAGCAGAATTAAAAGAGCAATACGAGGACTGCAAAAACATTGAATTTCTAGGAAGACTCAACAGTTCACAAGTAGCGGATCTGTTATCTAATGCTAAATTCTCCGTAATGCCATCAGAGTGCTACGAAAATAATCCTATGGGAGTCATCGAATCTCTTTGCTTTGGCACACCGGTTATTGGAGCAAAGATTGGAGGTATTCCTGAATTGCTCGAGCCAAGCAACGGAATGCTATTCCGTTCAGGAGACGAAAGTTCCTTGAATAGAGCCATCGACACCATGTGGAGTCTGGAATATGACTATCAGCAAATTTCTAAAGATTCAATCGAAAGATTTAATTCAAAAGTTTATCTGAACAAAGTTTTGGAAACCTACAAATAGAATTTACCCTATAAGAAATCCCCTCGATATGCAACATACCGAGGGGATTTTTATATCTCATTGGGTTATAGTTTGTCATAAACTTCTTTAATCTGTTGGGCAATGGTATCCCAATTATATTTGGTCATATCATATTTTTGATTATGATATTCACTATCCAAATTTTGTTGCAATTTTCGAGACAATTCCTCAATATCTCCCAATTTGAAATAACTACCCTTGTCCAAACCCACTTCCAAGTTGGCAGGAATATCACTGACAATAACAGGCAAATCGTAACTCATCGCTTCCAATAAAGCAATCGGCAGACCTTCGTGAGAAGATGGCAATACAAAGCAGCGGGTATTGGTCAATAATGAATGCAATTTACGGCCTTTCACAAAACCTGGAAGTACAACATTATTTTTACGAGCCATTTCCTTTAGACTTAAAGAATACTCGTCTTCAAAATCGGTATCACCGGCCAAAACCAGCTTACAGCCATTAGTATTCACCTTTGAGAATGCCTCAACCAAGTGATGCAGATTCTTTTCAGGCACAAAACGGCACATACCCAACACATATTTACCCTTTTCAATTCCAAGTTCTCTGAAATATTCATCATATTCGCAGATATCAGGTTCAGGGACACCGTTATAGATCAGATTACAATCATTTCTGCCGTATTTTGTTTTCAAAATATTGTCAATAACTGTAGATATGACAATTACCTCATTTGCAAATACAGTCCCCATCCTTTCCCCCAATTTCAGGATAATCTTTGCCAGTTTACCCCACTTATCTCTGTCATAATCTGGGCCATGGTGAGTAAAGACAACTTTCATCCCCAACATACGAGCCATTGGCGTCAACAAAGCAGGACCAATCGCATGTATATGAATTACATTTGCATGAAGTTTTTTAGCCTTTAAAATTGCTTTAAAAGTATGAACAATCGCCTCAAATGATTTCTTTTTAGGAGTGGTTATATCCACTAATTTCACCCCTTCAAACTCCGTCAAGTTATCTTTTACGTAACTTTGTCTTCGGATAAGGGTAACATCAAAACCAAGTTTAACCATGCGAGGGAACAATTCTTCGCAATGGGTTTCTACACCTCCCATAATATTAGGGATTCCTCGTGTTCCAGTAACTACTATTTTCATAAGGCTATTTTAATCCAAACAGGAATTTAAAAACTTTATTTTTATTCAACACATATCGATACAAGGACATCGGTCCTAATAGACCAACGGAAATAACAATCAACGCTCCAATTACAAATGCCATGTCATTCGCTCCATCAGCAAAATAAGGCACCATATGAAGCAGTGATTTCACCAATCCTTCGAATGTTGTATGGAAAAGATAGATAATGTACGTAGCCTCAGCAACCGCAATCATCCGAGTTTTAGAGACCGTCCAATTTGAATTGGCCAAAAAACGGGAAAGCAACACAAAGGAAGCAATGCCCAAATATGGCAAGAACCATACAACTATAGAATCAAAAACGCCTCCAACATACAAGTCTTCAAGGACAATGAAAGATAGAACAATTGCAATAGATGGAATTTTAGTGATATATTTTACCAAATGATTCTCATAAATAAAAACGCCCAACATAAAATAGACAAACATGTCTTTCAATTCAGCCAAGCAAAAAATCTCTGTAGTCGGGAATGGGATATACGCGCACACGAATGTCAATGCAAACAGCACATTTCTTTGTGTTTTTGTCTTGAATAACGGGGCAATCACAAACATCCACCATAAAGCCCAGATAAACCACAAGAAGAACCCTGCCTCGGGCAAATAGAACATTCTGATAAAAGCATTTATTCCAACAGGATGGTCCACCTGCATACCACTGAAAGATTCAGTCAGTAACTTAATGGATATAAGAATAATAGAGGTCACATAATACGGAATAACTAACCGCTTTACCATTTTAGAGATAAAGGAAGTATATGAGCATTTTTTAAGTGTAGAAATATAAATATACCCACTTGCAAAAAAGAAGAGGGGCATATGGAATGAATAGACTATATCATTTATAGATTGATACCATTGAGGTGAATCATCGGGCAGATAATTCCCGATAACAACAAGAATGATACAGATAGCCTTGGCTATATCTATGGTTATATTCCGCCCCATGCGGTTAGAATTTTTCCCTTAAATCGCCTTGACATGGGTCCTGTCCCACATCACACCATTTTTTATCCAAGCATGCCGGTTTACCCTGCATACTACGAAGTTTATTTTGCAAAGCCCATTTAAGAGGAAATTTAATATATTTGTGCATAACAGGACTTGCTGTTCCAACCATCCAACAATTCTTAGGACACTTGCGAACCAACGCTCTGATCTCTTGTGCCTGATCACTTTCCCACAATTCCATAAAATCAGGAGTTTCGTGGATGTTACCCATGCACTTTTTCCAATATTTTTCTTCCAACCCATTACATGGATATACATCTCCAAATGGATCAATGAAGAAATTGGCAGAACCGGCTTCACAAGGCAACATTCTGCGGCCGCCTTCGATATAGTTGATTAGTCCCATGTTAAACCAAGCACGGAACCAGCTCTTTGGATGCTTTTCTTGCAATTGCCACTCAATCAATTTTTCAAAGTCTTTACATACTTCATCCTTATTAGTGACAACATTGTCATGTTTATGGAAATAATATGAGTTGTGGAACGACGCAGTAGCAAATTCCATATTCAAGGCCTTGCTCAATTGATACAATGAAAGCATATCTTTGGAATTGCTATTGGAAACTGTACAACCGAAACCGATATCTTTCAAGCCCATTTTTTGAAGAGTTAGCAAAGTTCTCAAACCTTTGTCAAAACCACCTTGACGGCCACGTAATTCATCATTTTTCTGGCTCAAGCCTTCAATTGAAATACGAATACCGATTTTAGGGAATTTTTTTGCCAAATCAATCACACGATCAGCAAACCATCCTGAAGTCGAAATAACAATACGGTCTGTATGTTTGTAGCATTCCTCTACAATTTCGTCCAAGTCTTCACGGATAAAAGGCTCACCACCTGTCAAGTTGATAAATTTTAATTTTGGTAATGTCTTCAAATCGCTTGCCTTAAGCTCAATCTTTTTATCTGTTGGAGATTTCCAAATGTTACACATCTGACAACGCATCGGACAACGATAAGTTAGAATTATACTTGCATCCGTTGGTTGTGGTATATTTTTATTTGCCATAAATCAAGTTTTACTGCAATTTCAGCCAAGCATCCACTATATTCTGAATTGCCTCTTTTATTGAATTACAAAGTTACAAAAAAACGTATAAAGCTCAAATGTTTTCCACCACAAAAGAGCCTTAAAAAGCCAATTGTGATTGCGCTTATATAGTATAACGAAGAAATATGCAGTTTTATGATTTTTTAAAGGCAATATTTTACCTTAATTTATATTAACTCAACTCAATTTTCCAGTACAGACAGTAAAAAGAGTTATAGAGACTTCACTTTTTAACCAACGTAATAACAAAATAACCCAAAGCAGAAACAAATCGTTTCTTATAAAGTTTTCTCTTTTTATAGTAACAGATATTTTAACTCAACGAATTAGTTTTTAAAGCAATCCAATGCAGAAGTAGGAGAACCTCCGATAAAGCATCCCTTATCATATAGACCAATTCCTCCGGGGCACTCAGGTTCCCAATAAAAGATACCGTCAACACAGCCCAGTTGCATACATTTTTCCTTTAACCTTGCCAGCATTTTATTGCAAGCCACATCATCCCTATAGTGCATACCGACCTCACAGATAACAACCCTTTTATTATAATGCGCATTTACATGCTTTATAGTATTCAAGCAATCAGAAACTACCTTTTGCCAATTGAAAGCCTCAGGATACAACGACATCCCAATCATGTCATATTTAGCCCCTAACTTTTGCAACGAACCAAACAAATTGGTGTACAACCACAATTCGTTGCCTTTATCGCAATGTACCACAACTTGACATTGAGGAAATACCGCTTTCACCGTATCATAACCTTTTGAAATTAATTGAGCAAAATTTTCAGGATTCTCATCCAATGCGGCAACGGGCCACAGCATTCCATGCCTTGTTTCATTACCTAATTGTACCCACTCTGGCTCGATGCCTAAATTCTTGAGACCATATAGCATTTCATTGATATGCTCTACCATTTTATCAGTAAGTTCACCTATTGACAAGCCCTCCCATGATTTTGGAATATTTTGCTTCCCTGGGTCAGCCCAACTATCACTAAAATGAAAATCAATCATCAATTGCAATCCTAACGATTTGGCACGACGAGCTTTTAGCAAAACATCATCAACATTGCACCAACCGTCTGCCGGATCAACCCATACACGCAAACGAATGGCATTCACGCCACAATAGTTACGAAGCAACTTCATACATTCTATAGATTCTCTGCTTCCAGGAACATAGAATTTTCTACCCTCTCTTTCAAATTGAGTAATCCAACTGACATCTGCACCCTTTGCAAAACTATCTTTTGGATAATTTTCTGTATTCGGAGCATTGTCGGAACATGACGCCAACGACAATACGACTAACAAGACCAACAATATGTTACGGACAAGGACCATAGGACAAAACTTCGATTTTTACAGCAGAAGCATATTGCAATGTTTTGCAATATGCTTCTGTATATTTTGATTTAAATGTAATTCTATTTACCCATCGAGATAGCAGCTTTCTTAACACGTTGGAACAACTCTGTTGCAAACACAAAATTATTCAAAGCCTCATTGTCAGAATGGAAAATATCATCTTTATCTCCGGTCCATTCATTGTAACCCTTATTGATAAAAACAATATTTTCACCAATACCCAACACAGAGTTCATATCGTGGGTATTAATGATAGTAGTAATGCCATATTCATGAGTAATATCCCATAGCAATTCATCAATCAAGATGGATGTTTTAGGGTCAAGGCCAGAGTTTGGCTCATCACAAAAAAGATATTTTGGATTCAAGGCAATAGCTCTTGCAATTGCAACACGCTTCTGCATACCTCCACTGATTTCAGCAGGATATTTATCATCAGCTCCCACTAAGTTCACCCTTTCCAAACAGAATTTGGCACGATCTTTAATTTCTGCAGGAGTCATATCTGAAAACATTTTCAATGGAAACATCACATTTCCCAATACGGTTTCATTGTCAAACAATGCAGAACCTTGGAAAAGCATACCAATTTCTTTTCTTAACGCTTTTTGTTGAGGTTGATTCATTTTCAAAAAATCACGACCATCATAAAGAATTTCCCCTACTTCTGGTCTCAACAAACCGATGATGCTTTTTACTAAAACGGTTTTACCCGAACCACTTTGTCCAATAATCAAATTGGTCTTACCTTCATAGAAAGAAGCCGAGATGTCGTGCAAAATGGTCTTGCCATCAAATGACTTGGTTATATTTTTTACTTCTATCATTATTGCAACAAAATTTTAGTCAACAATACGTCTAATAACAAAATCAAGATACTACTTGCCACAACAGCATTAGTACTTGCCTTACCTACTTCCAAAGCTCCACCCTTCACATAGTAACCGTAGAAAGAAGCCACAGTTGTAATTACAACAGAGAAGAACAAAGATTTAATAATTGCATACCAAACATACCATTCTACGAAGAAAGATTGAATACCGTAAATATATTGGTAAACAGAGACAATGCCTGTGAATTTGGCGACCAAGTAACCTCCGAACAGACCGGCACCCATACTTAAAATGGCCAAAACAGGAATAAATGTTAATAACGCAATTATTTTAGGCAACACAATGAAATTACAAGAATTGATACCCATAATTTCCAATGCATCGATTTGTTCTGTAACACGCATCGTACCGATTTCTGATGCAATATTAGAGCCAACCTTACCAGCCAAAATCAAACATAGAATTGAAGAGGAGAATTCAAGTAACAAAACGTCACGAGTAGCCAGCCCTACGGTATAGGCAGGCAACAATGGATTTGCAAAGTTGATTTGCATTTGGATAGCACAAACTGCACCAATAAACAAAGAAACAACAATTACCAAAGGAATTGAATCCACGCCTAATTTCGAAATTTCAGCCACATAACGTTTCAATGATTCTTTCCACCTATCTGGTTTTGTAAACACCTTACTCATGAATAAGGCATACTCCCCAAATGTTTGTAAAC
>JAHHQT010000041.1 GCA_020026215.1 Muribaculaceae bacterium | reverse complement strand
TGACTTTAATTTTGATGAAGAGCCTGAAGTTTCCCAGTCAATAGAGCAAAATATGGCAGAAGACATGAAGAAAGATGCTGCTGGTGATACTTTGGATGGGGTGGATGAAGATTTACCTCCGGCTGTTGATGCTGTCGTATCTAAAGATGTGACACCAGTTGAAGATGCTGAATCTGAATCGCAAGAAGCTGAAGTTACTCTAGAGACAGAGGTTGAAGAAAATGTAGTCCCCGAAGAACATGCCGAGGAAACACAGGAATTTGAAGATACAAATGTTGATGATATTTATGATACAGAAGAGCCTGTTAAAACGCGATTCTTTAAGAAGGAATTCTGGTGGGGTGTTTTGGCGGGGCTTTGTGTTTCTTTCATCGTATCAATTGGCCTGAATTATTTCGTTAAAGATACAATTGCTGAAGACAGCACACAATTAGCTGTTGAAGATTGTTCATCGGTTGCCATGGATACTATAGGTGCATCTGTTGATACATTGACGATAGAAAATGCTGGAAAGGTAGAGTTGTCGGATACGGTCGTGTATAAAGACCAATATTTCAAGGTTACATCTGCTGCATATTTGAGCAATGTGTCTCGAAAGTATTATGGACATTATGCTTTTTGGATTTACATATACTTGGAAAATAAGGATGTTATTAAAGACCCTGACAATATACCTACTGGTTTGACTTTAAGGATTCCTGATCCTAAACGTTATGGTATTGACAAGGATGATTCATATAGCGTAAAAAGAGCGCAAATTAAGGCTCTTGAATATAGTAAAGGGAATTAAAAGCAGTTAATTTCTTTAACATTGTAAACTTAAAATACAAATAATTAACACTCAATAATGCTAAATTTATTGGGCAATTTATATATTTGCAATACAATTAATTAGAATAATATAGATAATAATAATATGGCAGAATCAGTAAACATTAAAGAGTTGAACGATTTGATTGCAAGTAAAAGCAATGTCGTAAATCTTGTTAATCAAGGTATGAATCAAGCTATCGTTGGCCAAAAGCACCTGATTGATTCATTAATGATTGCATTGTTGTCAAACGGACACATCCTTCTTGAAGGAGTCCCAGGCTTGGCAAAAACTTTAGCAATTAAAACTCTATCATCAATTATAGATGCTAAATATAGTCGTATCCAATTTACACCGGACTTGTTACCTGCTGATGTGGTAGGTACAATGATGTACAGTGTTCAAAAAGAACAATTCCAAATCAAGAAAGGCCCTATCTTTGCAAATTTCGTATTGGCAGATGAAATCAACCGTGCTCCTGCAAAAGTACAAAGTGCCTTGTTGGAAGCCATGCAAGAACGTCAAGTGACAATTGGTGATGAAACTTTCAAATTGGATAACCCATTCTTGGTAATGGCTACACAAAACCCAATCGAACAAGAAGGTACTTATCCATTGCCAGAGGCACAAGTTGACCGTTTCTTGTTGAAAGTAGTAATTAGCTATCCTAACAAAAATGAAGAGGCTGAAATTATTCGTCAAAATATTTCTGGTGCAAGACAGGAGATTAAACCTTTGTTGACTCCTGCTGAAATCTTGGATACACAAAAGGTGGTTAACCAAATCTACATTGACGAAAAAATTGAAAAATATATTATTGACATTGTTTATGCAACACGTTTCCCGTCAGAAGCAGGTTTGCCTGATTTGAAAAGTGTTATCTCTTTTGGTGCATCACCTCGTGCTTCTATCAGTATGGCATTAGCTTCAAGAGCATATGCTTTCTTGAGAGGTCGTGGATATGTTATTCCAGAAGATGTCAGAGCTATCTGTCATGATGTCCTTCGTCATAGAATTGGCTTGACTTATGAAGCTGAAGCCAACAATATTTCTGCAGATGAAATCATCAGCAATATTTTGGACAAAGTAATTGTCCCATAATTTTAAATTAGGATTATAATGGATGCCAATGAACTTTTAAAAAAAGTCAGGCAAATTGAAATAAAAACTCGAGGCCTTTCCAATAATATCTTTGCCGGAGAATACCATTCGGCGTTCAAGGGTAGAGGTATGACCTTCTCTGAGGTAAGGGAGTATCAATATGGCGATGATATTCGTGATATTGATTGGAATGTTACCGCTAGGCATAATAAGCCTTATGTGAAGGTTTACGAAGAGGAACGTGAGTTGACTGTTGTATTGATGGTCGATGTTTCAAGTAGTCAAAAGTTTGGTGCTGTTGGCTCTATAAAACGTGACCAGATTGCAGAAATAGCTGCAACATTGGCTTTTTCTGCCGATAAGAATAATGATAAAGTGGGTGTCATTTTCTTTTCCGATAAAGTGGAGAAATTTATTCCACCCAAGAAGGGTAGAAAACACGTACTTTTGATTATTCGTGATTTGCTTGATTTCAATCCAGAATCAAAAACAACAAATATTGACAATGCATTGCAGTTTCTTACTGATGCATTGAAAAAGCGTTGTACCACATTCTTGATTTCGGATTTTATTGATGATCATGACTATCAAAAAGCGTTGACTATTGCTGGCCGTAAGCATGACTTGACTGCGATTCAAGTATATGATAAACGTGATTCTGTTATGCCTAATGTTGGCTTAATTAAGTTGCATGATCCGGAAACGGGAGAAGAAAAGTGGGTGAATACGAGCTCTCTAAAAGTACGTAATCTTTATGGAAAGTGGTGGTACGAACGTCAAATGAAAATGAATGAATGTTTGGCGAAATGTCGTGTCGATTTAGTCTCAATTGCCACTGATGAAGATTATGTCAAAGGTTTAATGTCGTTGTTTAAAAAACGAGGTATTAAATAGATGAAAAGAAAAGACTTAACATATAAAGCCCTTTTTGCAATACTTGCATTGTGTACAACCTTGCCGATGTTTGCAGGTGATATTTCAATTCGGGCAAAATTGGATTCTGCTTATCTTTTGATGGGTAAACAAGTAGCCATGCATATTGAGATTGTTCAAGATAAAAATGTGAATGGCTTCCTTCTGCTGAATGAAGGGGATACAATTACCGATAAAGTGGAAATTGCAGGATGGCGCAAGTCTGACTCTACAGAAGTTGGAAACAATAGAATTCAAATTAACAAAGAGTTAATGTTGCAATCTTTTGATTCCGGCTTGTATGTATTGCCTCCAGTCCTTTATGTATCAGGAAAGGATACTTTCAAAACAAATTCTTTGTCTTTGAAAGTTTTGCCAGCACAGGTGGATTCCTTGAAAAGTATTCACGATTATAAACCAGTACAAATTCCTGAAAGAAAATTCTTTGATTTTCTTCCGGATTTCATTTCTGACTATTGGTGGATTTATTTAATAGTTGTTTCACTGATAGTTGCTGCCGTTTATTTATATATTCGCAAACGTCAAGGCAAGTCCATTATACCTGTGTTAGCTCCTAAAAAGGAACTTTTGCCTCCTTATGAAGAAGCTGTTAAGGCTTTGGATGAATTAAAAGTGGCAAGTTTGTGGCAAAAGGGTATGGATAAAGAATATCATACTCAATTGACAGAAATTATCAGAAGATATATAGCTCGTCGTTTTGAAGTGAATGCAATGGAGATGACAAGTTCTCAATTGTTGAACTTGCTAAACCAAGATGAAGCTAAAAATGCCAAAGATGAATTAAGGACTATTCTTGAAATTGCGGACTTTGTCAAGTTTGCCAAAATGCGTCCTTTGGCTGATGAAAATGAAGAATCTTTCCGATTGTCTATGGAATTCCTGAACAAGACAAAACCTGTAGTTGTGGAGGCTCCAGAAGAAAACAAGGAGAAAGATGCTAAAGAAAAGAAGTAGATTATAATTATTAAAATTTTATAAGGAGATAATTATTATGGAATTTGCAAAACCGCATTGGTTGTGGTTGTTCCTGATTTATATACCTTTAATACTAATGTATCTAAAAAGGTATAAGAAAGCGCAGCCATCTGTCCAAATTTCAAGTTTGAAAGCTTTTAAGGGCTTGTCAACCTCATATAAAGTCTATTTACGTCATGGATTGTTTGTCTTGAGACTTTTGGCTGTCGGCTGTTTGATAATTATAATTTGTCGTCCACAAACACATGATAGTTGGGAGACTTCTGAAACTGAAGGTACAGACATTATCCTTGCGATGGATATGTCAACCAGTATGTTGGCTCGAGATTTCAAACCGGATAGATTTGAAGCTGCGAAAGATGTAGCTTCTCAATTTATCTCAGGTCGTGAATCGGATAATATTGGTATCGTAATTTTTGCCGGTGAAAGTTTCACATTGGTTCCAATGACTACGGACAAGACCGTCCTCTTGAACTATGTAAAAGAAATTAAGATGAATATGCTTGAAGACGGTACCGCAATTGGCGATGGCTTGGCAACGGCAATTAACCGTATTAAAGACGGTAAGGCTAAGTCAAAAAGTATTATTCTTTTGACTGATGGTTCTAACAATACAGGAGTTGTTGCTCCATTAACAGCCGCTGAAATTGCTGCTAAATTTGGCATTAAAGTTTACACTATTGGTATTGGAACAATGGGCAACGCTATGTTCCCTGTAGGAATCAATGTCTTTGGTAAAGTTGAATACCAGTCTCTTCCTGTTGTTATTGATGAAGCTACTTTGAAATCCATTTCACAAAAGACTGGTGGCCGATATTTCAGAGCGACAAGTAAGAATGTCTTGAAAGATGTTTTTAAAGAAATAGATAAATTGGAAAAAACTGAATTAGATGTTAGAAAGTTCAGTCAGACAGAAGACAATTTCATGCCTTGGGCTATTCTTCTACTCGTTTTAGTTTGCTTAGACCTAGGTCTGAGATACACCATTTTAAGAAATATTCCATAAATCAGTTGTTATGTTTAGTTTCGCAAATCCACAATATTTATATCTATTAATCTTGATACCAATAGTTTTCGGACTATTCTTGTTCGCAAGATTGAGGAGAAAAAAGAAATTGTCTGAGTATGGACAATTAGGCATTTTGGCTGAACAAATGCCTGATGTATCTAAGTATAAGCCTTGGATTAAAATTTCTTTACAATTGTTTTTGATTTTGACTATTGTCATTATTTTGGCTCGTCCTCGTGCAATGGGAACGTCAAAAGCCGAAAAAATCAAAGTGCAGGGTATTGAAGTTATGATTGCTTTGGACGTTTCAAACTCTATGTTGGCTTCTGCTTCAGATGACCCTACAGGTGTTAGCCGTTTGCAAAAATCAAAACTTTTGTTGGAAAGATTGATTGACAAGTTGGGGGATGATAAAGTTGGTTTGATTGTTTTTGCAGGTGATGCTTATACTCAAATTCCAATTACTGCCGATTTTGTATCTGCAAAAATGTTTTTGAGTAACATCGATCCGTCAATGGTTCCTACACAAGGTACTGCTATAGGTGCTGCCATTAAAATGGCATCCAATTCATTTACTGCTGATGAGAAATCGCAAAAGTCTATCATCTTGATTACTGATGGCGAAAACTTCGAAGATGATGCTGTCGGTGCTGCAAAAGATGCTTACGAAAAGGGTATTCAAATCAATGTTTTGGGAATTGGTTCTCCTAAGGGTGGCCCTATTCCATTGGATAAGAATGGTCAGTATCTTAAAGATGAATATGGCAATATAGTCATTACCAAGCCTGATGAAAACATTGGCAAGGGTATTGCTCAAGCTGGCAAAGGTACATACGTATCAGCTAATAATAATGATGCTTTGAATGTATTGGTATCCCGTTTGAAAGAATTGTCCAAATCAACTATCGAGAAGAATGTGTTCTCACCAAATGATGAACAGTTTCCAATCTTTGCAACTATTGCATTGTTGATTTTAATTATTGACATGATTATTCTTGATAGAAAGATTTCTTGGTTGAAAAATATTAATTTTTTCAATAAATAAAATTGAACGATATGAAGATTATAAATTATATACTATTCATTTTATTGTTGTCGCCATTATCTGTTTTCGCAGAGAATGAAAAAAGTACCAAAAAAGAACGTAATTTTATTCGTGAGGGTAATGAAATGTTCGAAGAAAAACGATATGGTGATGCAGAGAAGTTGTACCAAAAGGCTTTGCAGGAAAATGAGGCTTCACCGATTGCAAAGTTTAATTTGGCAACCACTTATTTGAAACAAATTAATTTGAATGATTCATCACAAAATGAACTATTGAATCAAACCAAGCGTTTGTTGGAAGATGTGGCGTTGACTTCTAATCCTCAATTAGCATCTAAAGCCTATTATAACTTGGGTAATATATGTTTTAATAAGCAGGATTTTGCTAAGAGTATCGATTTTTACAAGCAATCATTAAGAAAAGACCCTAATGATGATGAGGCTAGAGAAAACCTTCGTTTAGCTCAGAAAAAACTGAATGAGAACAAGGATAATAAAAATCAAGACAAGCAAAATCAGCAACAAGACCAGGACAAACAAAAACAACAGCAAGACCAAAACAAACAAAAAGATAAAAACGGTCAAGACCAGAATAAGCCTAAGCCTCAGCAACCTCAAGAGCAACAAAATGGAATGAGCAAAGAGAACGCTGAACGTATTTTGCAAACCATGCAAAATGAGGAAAAGAATACTCAAAACAAGGTGAATAAAGCTAAAATGCAACAAATGCAGAAAAATCAAAAAACAACAAAACAATGGTAGTCTTATCAAAAAAACACATTTTTAAGCGTTTATCGATAGCATTAATTTTTTTGTTAGTCGCTAATTTGTCTTTTGGAGCTAAATTTTCAGTAAATGCACCGAGACAAGTTATTCAAGGAAACAAGTTTAATATTTCTTACATACTTGAGGATGCCGAGGGGTCGGGATTCCAAAATCCGGATGTAGAAGGTTGTAAATTGCTTTACGGACCATCTACATCTCGTAGTATGAGTACAAGCATTATTAACGGTAAGATGTCAAGCAGTTCAAGTGAAACTTATGTGATGACTTATCGTGCCGAAAAAGAGGGTACTTATAAAGTGGGGAAAGCCTCTATCATTGTTGATGGTAAAACCTATACTACCAATCCTTTTACATTACAAGTATTACCTCCTGACAAATCTGCGTCTTCCGGTAACCAGAACCAAAGTGTTCAGATTTATGATATTGATAGTCAAAATTCAGAGAAGGCTATTAATAAGAATGATGTATTTGTGAGAATTATCTTGTCTAAGAATAAGGTTTATGAACAAGAAGGCGTTGTGTGTACTATTAAACTTTACACAAAATACAATATTCAGCAATTCATGCCAACATTGCAACCTTCGTTCAATGGCTTTATTTCTCAAGAATTGCCAATTACTTCGAGCATTAACCGTGTAGAAAACTATAAAGGAGAAAATTACATGGTCGCTGATTTGAAACAATGTATTTTGTTCCCTCAACAATCAGGAAACTTGACAATCACTTCCGGTAACTATGATTTGACTGTCATACAATATGAGAAAGTGGAAAGTTTCTTCGGTATGATGCGTCGTCCTGTCGAAAGAAGTATTCAAGTTAAATCGAACAGTGCTTCTATCAATATCATTCCGTTGCCAAAACCTATACCAGCTGATTTCTGTGGCGCCGTCGGTAAATTCAATGTGAAGAAAGAATTGCTGAAGAGTAGCTTGAAAACCAATGAGGCTGGAACTTTGAGATTGACTTTCACAGGTCAAGGGAACTTAAAGAATATTAATACTCCAAAAATAGATTTTCCGACTCAATTCGATGTATATGATGCTCAAACTACTGTCGATGCAAATCCTTCGGGTAATACATTGACAGGAAGTGTGACTGTTGATTATGCTTTTGTTCCTCAATATGTCGGTAAGTTTACAATTCCTGAAACGACCGTCTCCTATTTCAATCCTGAAAAGAAATCCTATGAAAAGTTAGTCATTTCTCAAACGGATTTGGATATTGCCAAGGGCACTTCTTCCAACTCTATTACCAATACTACCATTAAGGAAAATAAGGATATTCTCCATATCAAATTAGGTAATTTGAATTTGAGCAAGGATACAAGCTTAATTATTGATTCTTGGACATATTTATTGTATTATATTATTCCATTGCTTCTATTCGTAGGTATTTTGTATAACTATAGAAAGATGTTGAAGGAAAGAGCTAATGTCTCTTTGATGAAGAATAAGCGCGCAAATAAAGTCGCTATAAAACGATTGAAGACTGTTCGTCAATATATGTCAAAGAAGCAAGAAGACAAGTTCTATGAAGAAATGCTTCGTACTCTTTGGGGGTACATCAGTGATAAGTTGACTATCCCAGTTTCTGAATTGAACAGAGACAATATTTCAGCTGAATTGTCGACTTATGGACTTTCTGAAGAAGACAATAAAGAATTTTTGAGTTTGTTGGATGATTGTGAATTTGCCCGTTATGCAAAATCTCAAACGGATTCAAGTATGAATGATGTTTATGACAAAGCGTGTGATATTATTTTGAAAGTTGAAAATGTAAAAAAGAAATAATTAGTCATGAAAAAATATATTTTATTATTCTTATTGATGTTCTTTGCCTTAGATTCATTTTCAGCTGAAAATGTAATCGCAGATGCAGAAAAAGCATATAATGCAGATCAATTTAGAGACGCTGCTAAATTATATGAGCAGGCTAAAGAAGAGGGCGTTTCAACTGAACTATATTATAACCTGGGTAACGCTTATTATAAATCAGGAGAAATGGGTAAGGCTGTCTTAAACTATGAAAGAGCACTATTGTTGGACCCAAGTAACTCTGATGCGAAATACAATTTGGATTTTGTCAATTCAAAGTTGGTGGACAAATTGGAAAGTGATGAAAATATCATTGACAGTTTCGTTCATAGTATAGTTTCTATCACCAATCCTAATGGATGGGCAGTCATTGCAATCGTTACTTTTATTTTGTTATTAATCAGTGCGGCTGTCTATATCTTCTGTGGTGACGTATTGTTGAAGAAAATTGGTTTCTTTGGTGGTATAATCCTTTTGTTATTGGTCGTTTTTACTAACTTGATTGCTATTACAGAATCACGTAATTTTTCAAATAGAGAATATGCTGTGGTGACAGACGATATTGTCATACTAAGTACATCACCGCGTGTGCCTAAATCAAAAACAGAAGAAGCTTTCCTTTTACATGAAGGTGCTAAAGTGAAGATTGTTGATTCTGTACAGGTTAAAATTGATACAACAAGTGTAATGTGGTTCGATGTAAAAGCAGACCGAACACACAGGGCATGGATGAAGAAAAGTCAATTGGAAAGAATTTGATTCTTAGTAGTTAAGTATTTTAGTAATAAGATTTATAAGTAGGGCGTCGGTATCTTGAACAGAACCGATGCCTTTGCTTTTTGTGTCAAATTCACGCAAGGCATTAATGATTTTAAGACATTTGGATGCATTGTAGTTTGCCATGCCAATGCGGTAGCTCTTCAAACCATAACTGCTTTTTAGGCGTAGAGTTTCCATCAGCTTGGTTTCGTCAGAGGTGCGGGCATAATGCGCTAAAAGCAAATTGGCAAAGTAATTGAATAGTGTAGCACTGGTTATCACCGCTGGGTGTTTGCTTGAGTTCTTGATAAAATAATAGACAATCTTCAAGGCTTTGGCTTCGTCTCTGGCTGCAATGGCATTGAGTAGTTCAAAGTTGTTATACTCTTTGCTGATACCTATATTTTCTTCCACAATGGCAGGGGTAATTCTTGTCCCCTTAGTAAGAATCAGCTTTAGTTTGTCTATTTCAATCGCTAATTTTGACATGTTGTTACCGACGTTATCGATTAGCATTGAAACTGCTTTCGGCTCAATTGTACAGCCTATGCTGGCAACATATTCATTGATGTCAGTTCCGATATTGTAGTCGCGAATTTCTTTAGACTCAAAAATAACTCCGCAAGGTTTATTGTTTACTTGTGTCTTGCTGAAAATCTTGGAAAGTTCAGTGGTTTTGATGGTCCCATCTTTGTGACAAATGACAAGAATTGTGGATGGTACGACATTTTGTGCATATAGTTCCAACAATTCCAGATTTTTGCTGTCTTTAGTCAAATGTTGGGCTTCTCTGACAACTACCACTTGTCGTTCTGCCATAACGGGATATCTTCTGCTTGCAAGGATAACATCAGTCATGGTCGTTTCGTTGCCATAGAAAATGGTTAAGTTGAAATCCCTTTCTTCTTCAGCAATAGCGTTGTCGATTATGGCATTACTATATTTATCGATATAGAAAGCTTCTTCACCTGTAAGGATGTAAATTGGATAAAAATCTTTAGTTCTAATTGATTTTTCAATTTCAGCTTTAGTAGATATTGATTTTGCCATAAATTTTGTCAGTTGCTAAATTTGAAGTAAATTTACACAAAATAGATGAATTATAGCGTAGATAAATGAAATTAAATTTACCGAAATATGAGTTCCAAATTAAGGAGAATGAGAAGAATTTGGAAATATATGATTGTATCAGACGTAAATATGTAGCCCTCACACCAGAAGAACAAGTTCGTCAAAATTTTGTCAGGTTCATTACAGAGGAAAGAGGATACCCTGTTAATTTCATGAACAATGAGTTTACCATCAACCAAAACGGAATTAAGCGCCGTTGTGATACTGTGGTTTTTGATAAATATGCTAACCCAATTATGATTATTGAATATAAGGCTCCTCATATTCATATTACCCAAGAAGTCTTCAATCAAATTTACAGATATAATCTGGTCTTGAAGGTAAAGTATCTTATCGTATCAAATGGTATTGATGCATATTGTTGTATCGTAGATTATGAGAAGAATAAATGTTCCTTTGTGAATGAAATACCTAACTATATGGACTTATAGTAAAAATCAGTTCTATTTTGTATCTTTGTACACCTTTTTCACAGGGTAAAACAGTAAATAAATTCTATAATTAAAACGAATTTTGGAAAATTCTCTTTCATTACAGCAATTGAATGAGCAACAGATGAAAGCTGTTGTTTATGACGATGGACCTTCATTGGTGATTGCCGGTGCTGGTTCTGGGAAAACCCGTGTATTGACGAATAAGATTCTTTATTTGATACAGAAGGGATATGATCCATATCGTATTGTTGCATTGACGTTTACTAACAAAGCTGCGCGTGAAATGCGAGAAAGAATTGGAAGTTTGTTGGGAAATGAAATCTCCAGAAAGATTTGGATGGGAACTTTTCACTCCATCTTTTTGAAAATATTGCGTTTTAATTGTGAAAGAATTGGATTCAAATCAGATTTTACCATTTACGATACGGCTGATACTAAATCTGTCATTAAGTCAATTATTAAGGAGAGGGAACTTGATGACAAGAAATATACAGTCAATAGCGTAATGAACAGTATATCAAATGCTAAGAATGCTTTGATTTTGCCGTTGGATTATGAATGTAATAAATCACTTATGGATAGTGATAATTACCATAAACGACCATTAACTGTAGAAATATATCGTGAATATATGCAAAGATGTCAGGCTTCCAATGCTATGGACTTTGATGATATATTGCTTTTTATCAATATTCTTATGCGTGATAATCCTGATGTGTTGGCTCGCTATCAAGATTTCTTTCAATATGTATTGGTGGATGAGTATCAGGACATTAACTTTGCCCAACATTTGATTGTATCGCAATTATGCAAAGAACATCAACGTCTTTGTGTGGTGGGTGACGATGCACAGAGCATCTATTCCTTCCGTGGTGCCAATATTAGCAATATATTGAATCTGGATAAACAATATCCTAATTTAAAGATATTCAAGTTGGAGCAGAATTATCGTTCTACTCAAACGATATTGGATGCAGCAAATAGTCTGATTAAACATAATACGCAACAAATCCCCAAAAAAATCTTTTCTGAAAACGCAAAAGGTTCAAAAATCCCTATCATATCTGCTTATAATGATATGGAGGAAGGAATCTTAGTTTCGAAGAAGATTCATGAGTTGAAAATGCTTCAGCGTGATAGTTATGATGATTTTGCTGTATTGTATAGAACAAATGCGCAATCGCGTTTGATAGAAGAGAGTTTGCGTAAGATAAATATCCCTTATCGTATTTATGGAGGCTTGTCCTTCTATCAACGAAAAGAGATTAAGGATGCGTTGGGGTATTTCCGTATGGCTGTTAACCCTGATGATGATTCAGCTTTGATTAGGGTGATTAATTATCCTGCCCGTGGTATTGGAGCGAAGACAGTAGAGAAGATTCATCAATCTGCAATCTTGAATGATGTAAGTATGTGGAGTGTCCTTTGTAATCCTAAAGAAACCGGATTGGATGTGAATTCAGGGACATTGAAGAAAATCGAAGGATTCCGTTCTTTAATTCAATCTTATATCGATTTGAAAGAAGAAAAGAATGCGTATGATTTGGCTTGCTTCATTTTTTCTACAGCTAAACTAAACAGTTCTTTTTATGAGGATAATACTCCAGAGAATATAAGCAAGCGAGAGAATTTGGAAGAATTGATAGGCGCGATTAACCAGTTTGTTGAAAAACAACAGGAGGAAAATGAAGAAGCATCTATGTTGGGGTTCCTTTCAGAGGTTTCTTTAATTACTGATCAGGATATGAAAGACAATACCGATTCTCCAAAAGTTTCCTTAATGACCGTTCATGCTGCCAAGGGATTGGAATTCAAGAATGTTTTCATTGTAGGTGTGGAAGATGAATTTTTCCCATCTATGCATAGTGCTGGTTCATTGAAAGAAATAGAGGAAGAGCGACGGTTGCTTTATGTGGCAATTACTCGTGCCAAGTCAAATTGTATCATGTCTTATGCATCTATGAGATTTCAAAATGGTCAAACTCGTCCTTGCTCAAAAAGTAGATTTTTGAATGATATAGATTCGACTCTTTTGAATGAAACAGGGCATAAGAGTTTTACCAATAAATTTGACAATTACGATTCTCAAAGATATGGATTCAGAGAGGAACCAGCCATGTCTTTGAATACAAAATTTATACCGGTTACCAAAAGTGAAAACAGACCTCAGTCAAGTAGCCAAATCAAGGGTAATGAGTCATATTCGATTTTGAACTTAAAAGATATTCATTTGGCAATGAAGGTGAAACATATTAAGTTTGGAATCGGAGAGATTGTCAGAATCGATGACAGAGGGGTCGAGCCTAAGATTGCTGTCAGATTCGAAAATGAGAATAACGAAAAATTACTGTTACTAAAGTTTGCACGATTATCAATTGTAGAATGATGGAATATAAAACACCATACTATTTAGTATATGAGGATAAATTAAGAGCTAATTTGTCTTTAATTGAGAGAGTATCAAAAGAAGCCAATGTCAAAATAATTATGGCATTTAAGGCAAATGCTTTATGGAAAACTTTTGATATTATTGGTGAATACTGTAAGTCTTCAACGGCAAGTTCGTTGAATGAAATGAAATTGTCGCTTGATAAATTAGGTGATGATGTCCATGCTTATTGTCCAGTATATACAGATGAAACTATCCGTGAATTTATTCAAGGCTGTTCTCATATTACCTTTAACTCCATTACTCAATTTGCTAAATATTACCCATTGATCAAAGAATATGAGGCAAAGGGAAAGAAAGTTAGTTGTGGCTTGAGGGTAAATCCAGAATGTTCAGTAATTGATACAGACATATATAATCCTTGTATGCCAGGCTCTCGTTTTGGTATTTCACGTGAAGTATTAGGCAATGAGTTGCCTGAAGGTTTGGAAGGATTCCATTTCCATGCTTTGTGTGAATCATCTTCCTACGATTTGGAAAAAGTATTGAATTCTGTAGAAGAAAAGTTTGGAGATTTATTGCCAAAATTAAAATGGCTAAATATGGGGGGCGGTCATTTGATGACTCGCAAAGGATATGATGTTGAGCATTTGATTGGTTTGCTACGTTCCTTTAATAGTCGTTATCCTAATCTTCAATTGATTATGGAGCCGGGTAGTGCCTTTACTTGGCGTACGGGGGACTTGGTGACTAAAGTGCTTGACGTGGTCGAAAATGCTAAAATCAAGACTGCTATTATTGATGCATCTTTCGCTTGTCACATGCCTGACTGCCTGGAGATGCCTTATAAGCCGACTATTGAATCTGCCTTGGATGAAGTGGATTTTTCTAAACCAACTTATCGTATTGGAGGTAACTCTTGTTTGAGTGGCGATTTTATTGGAGATTGGAGTTTTGATAAAGAATTACAAGCAGGGGATATCCTTGTATTTGAGGATATGAATCATTATACAACTGTTAAAACTAATATGTTTAATGGTATTCAACATCCATCCTTTGTCTTGAAGAGAAGTAATGGAGAGTCTGAATTGTTGAGAGAGTTTACCTACGAAGACTATAAAAATAGAATGGATTAATTTTTTAATTCCATTAAATATCTTTGGCTATAATGAATTCATTGTTCGTGTTTAATCCTGAAAATGACTTGGCTTTAGCCAATGGAACACCTTATTTTACGCCTCCTAAGATGGCCCAGAAGATAAGATTTGACTTACAGATGTTACCTCTTTGGCTGGCTGACAGAGGCGATTCTATCTATGCGCCAAAATCTATAGATAATCAAACTTTTATAGAGTCTGTTAAATCTTTTTTGCCTTCTAAATCTGAGATAAATTTGAAATATGATGATTTAGGAGACTTGGAAATTATACCATGGGGGTGGAGTGAAGCTCTGCGATATGAACTTTCAAGCAAAATAGACAAGGTTACTGATTTTGATTTACAAAAGTTGAGAGATTTATCAAGTCGTAAGACCGTTACGAAAGTGTATGATTATTTTGAGACTCATTCATCAATGAAGTTGCCAACTAGCCCAAAATTGTGCAATACATTGGAGGTTGTTGAGCAATTCGTAGCTGATAATCAAAACTGTATGATTAAAGCTCCTTGGTCTGGAAGTGGAAAAGGAGTGTTCAATGTTACTGCTGAAAATTTCCATGTCTACTTGCCTTGGATAAAGGGGACACTTAAAAAACAGGGCTCTGTCCTTTGTGAGGTATTTTTGAACAAAGTGCAGGATTTTGCCATGGAATTTTATTCAGACGGGCATTCGGTCCGTTTTGTGGGATATTCTGTGTTTGAAAATAACAGTCGTTTCTCTTATGAACAAGCAATTGTGGCCAATGAAAAGGAATTGCGTTTTTATCTTGAACAATATATTCAAGGGAAACAATTAGATTATGTCAGGGAGATATTAATTTGTTGCTTGAATCGGATTATTCCTCAAGAATATAAAGGCTATTTGGGCGTAGATATGATGTTGTATATGGACGAGAATAATCAAATTAATATTATGCCATGTATTGAATTGAACTTGCGTATGACGATGGGATTGCTCGGCTGTAAGTTGGGAAATGATTTGATAAATGATGGGAAAAAGGGAATTATGAAAATCTTGTTTCATGCTGATGTGGAAGCGCGAGAGGCTTATATAAAAACATTAAGCCAACCTCAATTTGTTAATGACAAATTAGAGAATGGCTCATTGTTATTGGTTCCGATATACCGAGATTCTGTATATACGGCAGTGTTGACTGTTTCTTAATTACCAGTTCTTAAGTTCTTGGTATAATCTTTGAATGGGCAGTCCCATTACATTAAAATAACTCCCAGAGATGGATTTGACGGCAACATAACCAATCCATTCTTGTATCCCGTATGCTCCGGCTTTATCAAAAGGTTTGTAGTTGTCAATGTAATAATTAATTTCTTCCCCGCTGAGTTTTGCAAAATCGACTTTGGTTTCTGTAGAAAAAGAAATTGACTTTTCTTTTGTTAAAATAGTTACCCCAGTAACAACACTATGGGTTTTGTTTGACAAATTTTCCAACATCTCCGAAGCTTGCTGTTTGTTGTGAGGCTTGCCTAAAATTTCTTTCCCGTTGATTACGACAGTATCTGCAGTGATGATCATGTCTTTATCGTTGAGGATATTCTTGTACGCAGCAGCTTTTTGTTTGGAAATATATTCTGCGACTTCTTTAGCCGGGATATTATTCGGGTAAGATTCATCAATGCCTTTAAGCACTTTAGTTTCAAAATTTATCCCTAAACCGGCAAGTAGTTCTTTTCTTCTAGGAGATCCGCTCGCTAAAATTATATTGTAATCTTTTAAATTTTCTAACATCGTCTGATTTTTTAC
>JAHHQT010000040.1 GCA_020026215.1 Muribaculaceae bacterium | reverse complement strand
ACTGCTCTTTCAAGAATGAAAATCTTGCGTCCTAACCGATAGACGAATGGGCCATCGTTGATTACTTTCTGTTGGAAAGCGAGTGCAAAGTTACGCAAGTTTTTTTATTCTGCAAATATTTTCTTCATTTTTGAGCCAATTTTAATAGATTTTAAGAAATTTGATGCCCAAAAACAGCTTTTTTCTGCCTTAACGACGAAAATATGAGCTATATTTGTATGATAAAAACGACTGAAAAATTATGTACGAAAAACTCCGTGGCGTGGTGCTTCGCACCGTGAAATATAACGATAAATATTCCGTAGTCCGTGTATATACAGACTGTTACGGTCTGTTGTCGTTCCTCTTGCCACAGAACGGAGGAAAGGTGTCGAGGGTGCGTCGTGCGTTGTTTCAGCCGTTGTCGCTGGTGGAGATAGAGAGCAATATCCTGCCGAACCGCGATATTTACCGTCTTTCGGAGACGCGTTGCATGACTCCGTTGATGGATTTATACAGTAATCCCATTAAAAATTCCATTGCGCTGTTCATTACCGACCTGTTGTCGCAGGTGATTATCGAACGTGAGCAGAATGCGCCGCTATTTTCCTTTCTGTCCTCGACTATTCAATTATTGGACGAACTGGACGACGGCTATGCGAATTTCCACATTTGTTTCCTTTATCATTTGGGCATTTTTATCGGTATTGAGCCGGATGTATCGACTTATCGGCCGAATTATTATTTTGATATGCTGAATGGTGTGTTTACGGGAACTCGACCGATTCATCCGCATTTTGTGGAAGGTGAGGAAGCTAAGGCGCTGATGTTGCTTTCGCGCATGACATTTGCCAATATGCACCATTTCCGCTTTAACCGTCAGCAGCGTAAGCGTCTGCTGAAACTGACGGTGGACTATTACGCCCTGCATCATTCTTCGTTGGGCGAGTTGAAGTCGCTGGAGGTGCTTTCGGAATTGTTTGAATAAAAAATAAAAGCCACTGAAGACGGATCTTCGGTGGCTTTCTGTTTCTGTACCTATACTGTATTATATGGACAATCTGCGAAGTGTGTCGAGCAAGTCGCGATTGATAGGCTTGTCTTTCTTGATGGCCTTTGTGAAAGGAACATAAACGATTTCGTTGTTTGAAATACCGATCATCACGTTGCGTTGGTCTTCCAAAAGAGCGTCGATGGCAGCTGCGCCCATGCGAGATGCCAAAATACGGTCGTGTGCTGTCGGTGAACCACCACGTTGCAAGTGTCCAAGAATAGAAACACGTACTTCGTATTGTGGGTATTCGTTCTTCACGCGTTCAGCCAATGCCATTGCACCGCCTGTGACAGGGCTTTCTGCCACCAAAACGATGGATGAGTTCTTGCTTTTGCGGAAACCGTTCTTGATTAATTCTTCCAACTGGTCAACTTCTGTTGATATCTCAGGGATGATGGCTGCTTCAGCACCTGTGGCGATAGCACCGTTCAATGCCAAGAAACCGGCATCGCGTCCCATGACTTCGATGAAGAACAAACGTTCGTGGGAAGTGGCTGTGTCACGGATTTTATCGACACATTCCATAATGGTATTCAAGGCTGTATCGTAGCCGATGGTTGTATCTGTACCGTAAAGGTCGTTGTCAATTGTTCCGGGAAGTCCGACAACAGGGATGTCGAATTCAGTGGCAAGGATGCGGGCTCCTGTCAAAGAACCGTCACCACCGATGACTACCAATGCATCGATTCCTTCCTTTTTCATGTTTTCGTAGGCAATCTTTCTTCCTTCGTCAGTCTTGAATTCTGCACAACGAGCTGTTTTTAAGATTGTACCACCCATTTGGATGATGTTAGAAACATTTTGAGTGTGAAATTCTACGATTTCTCCGGTTACCAAACCTTTGTAGCCGCGATAGATGCCTTTTACTCTGATACCATTGAAAATGGCAGAACGAGTCACCGCACGTATCGCTGCGTTCATGCCCGGAGCATCACCCCCGGAAGTTAAGATGCCAATACATTTAATAGGCATAACGTTTCAAATTAAGTTAAAAATAGGCTTTTTAAATACTCCAATGCTTTCGGGATAATTGTCTCCCGATTCTGTTTCTTGTGTACTACAAAGGTATATATTTTTTGAAAATATAGGGACTGCAATTAAAAATAATTGTTGTTACAATTTATTAATCGATGATTCCCATTTTCTTCATCAGGAAGAAGGCGTTGGTGTTCTGTGCCACTCCCGATTGCAGATGATAGGAGAAGGTGAGCTCGTCGTCGTTGGTCTCCGCTTCGAAACGGAAATTCTGTATCTTGTCGGGGAAAGCGTCTGCCAATGTGCCTACCGCCAAGTCGTGAGTGGCAATAATGCCACCGACAGGAAGATGAATGAGCTTTTTGATAAGACCTAATGAGCCTTTCTGCTTGTCGATAGAGTTTGTTCCACGCAAAATTTCATCGAGGATTACCAACATTCTTTCTCCACTTTCAGCACGTTTTACCATTGTTTCCAAGCGTTTCAATTCGGCAAAGAAATAGGATGCCCCGTCGTTCAACGAGTCTGCAACGCGCAAGCCTGTGTAAAGGTGGGTAGGGGTGAACTTCATGGAGTCGGCAAAGACTGGTGCGCCAATTTCAGCCAACAAATAGTTGACTGCCACGGTACGCAGATAGGTGCTCTTGCCTGCCATGTTCGCGCCAGTGATGATGAAGAATGACTTTTCTTTCAATAGCTTGATGTTATTTCTCACGCATCTGTCAGACGGAATCAATGGATGCCCTGCGTTGACTGCCTCGACAATGCTTTCACTGTCGGTCTCATAGGTCGGATAGTTGAATTGCGGAAAATTGAACGAAAACGATGCCAAAGCACAAAGTGCATCGTAGTTGGCAATGACACTCTTCCATTCCTCGATATGGTCTTGGTGCTTGTCAAGCCATTTGTCGATATTGTTCAGTTGTCGCCAGTCCCAAATGAACAGTCCGTTCATAATGATATAACCGAACACATTGTAGCGTTGGTCGAGGTTGTTGATATAGCGTGAAAGTTGCTTCGAAAATACGGAAGCCTTGCCTTGTTCGGTGTGGATCTGGTGTTGCAAGTCTTTCAGTATGGCAGACTTGAATTCTGCATTTTCGATGGTCTTGAAGATCTCAGAACTTCGTGCAATGTCTGCACCGATGGCTGAAATCTGTTCGTGAAGGGAACCTACTCGTTTGGCTTGTAGTGATGCCAGCCCGAGAATGATGAAGAATGTCCAGAACACGGCGTTACCCGAAACTATGTTGAGTGCCGACAATACGCACATGGTCAGGAAAATCAACGGTAATGCGTAGATTGCAATTTTCTGGAGGATATTCAGTCTGAAACTCGGTATTTCTTCGCTTTTAGCCTTTTTGTCGCTCTTGGCAATCTCGCCCGTAGCGGCAAAGTTCAAACGAAAGTCGCATTTCTCTGTCAATTCCTGTATCGCTTTTTGGCGTTCCTCCACATCGTTGCTGATGCGTTCGGGATGTTGCAGCCAATCTGCCAACAGTTTTTCACCGCCTTTGGTAGAAGTTGAGTTTAGAAGTGTGAACAATGAACTCTTGCCGAATATGTCTATGTCGCTTGCAAAGTCATGGTTAGGCTCTGCAAATTGTTCGCCAGTCGGTAATTCCGACAAGTTGAGATTCATGCGGTCGATGTTCTGTCTTACCCATTTTTGCTTTGCCTTTTCAATGTCGATAGCATTGCTGATACGGCTGGATATTTTAGTGAGGAAAAAAAAGACGGTCAAACCCACAGCCACGATAAGGAAGGTAACAATGCCTGCGCAATTAATGCTGAAAGCACATACGGCAGTTGCGGTGAAGACAAACAGGCGTGCAAAGGCTGTCCATGCACTCTTTTTCTTTAAGTCCTTGATTCGATTCTGACAGTTGTCAATTGCGTTTTTATAGAAATCTTGCGGTGTCATTTATTCCTTTAAGTCGTTGACGAGGGAAATGGCGGCTGTCTCAGCACTGTCCTGCGTTCCCAAGCGCTTGTTTATCAACTTGTAGCCCTCTTCCATTTCGTGCCATTCGGGAGATTCAACAAATAATGGCTTGATGGTCTTTGCGATATTTTCAGCGGTGCAGTGCTGTAAAAGCAATTCCTTTACCACCGGTTTGTCGGCAATCAAGTTAGGTAGGGAAACGTATTTCACTTTTAGAATGTGTTCAAATAATTTGTATGCCAGTTTTGAGCCGTTCGCACGATAGCATACCACTTGAGGAATGCCCATAATGGCAGCTTCAAGGGTGGCTGTACCTGATGTGACGATAGCTACGGCTGAAAGACTTAACAGATTGAACGTGTCGTTGTCGGTCAATACAGGAGTGGCATTGATGCCTGCGCGACGGAGTGCGTTGGTGTAGCATTCCTTGTCAATATTAGGTGCGGCGGCAACAATCGGTTGGAAATTAGAGAATTGTGCGGCTGCCTTGTACATGTGCGGCAAGTTGTTGCGAATTTCTCCCACGCGAGAGCCCGGAAGAATGGCAATCATCGGACGGCGGTCGCGGATGCCATGCTTTTGCAGAAATTCCACGAAATCGGGAACTTCTTTCTTCGCTTCGGCAATTTCGTTGACTGTAGGGTTGCCCACATAGTCCACCTGATAGTTGTGCTTGGCAAAAAAATCCGTTTCAAACGGCAGAATGGAGAATACTTTCTTGATATACTTTTTGATGTCCTTTACACGGTATTCTTTCCATGCCCACACTTTTGGGGAAATGTAGTAATAGACAGGAATGTTAAGAGAGTAGGCGAATTTGGCAATTTTGAGGTTAAAAGACGGATAGTCAATCAAAATCACTGCATCGGGTTGGAAATTCTTGATCGCTTTCTTTGCCTTGTTCATGTTACCCAAAATCTGTGGCAAATGGCGTAAAACTTCAGAAAAAGCCATGTAGGCCATCTGCTTGTAGTGGATAACAGGCTGTTTCCCGGATGCCTCTATCATATAGTCTCCTCCCAAGAAACAAAATTCTGCATTGTTGTCGAATTTGCGAAGGGCGGCAATGAGTCGTCCTGCATGAATGTCACCTGATGCCTCGCCGGCAATTAAAAAGTATTTCATACGAAATCTGTATTTGTCTTGATTGGCAAAGTTAGTAAAAATATAATGAATGAAAAATAGGGGCTAAACGGCTCTATATTTGTACAAATATGCAATTTTATACCACTAATGGGCATTGAATCGAAAATTCGGTTTGCAAATTGGATGAAATACTATAATAAGTATTACCTTTGTAATTTATAATAGATTAAAATGGAGGAAACCGGACCTATACAAATTGATGTAGAAAAGGTGATACGTGCAAAAGTGCCGGGATATGCAAAGTTTATTCCGAAATTTGTATATCGCAAAATTGCACATACCATACGCCAAGACGGCTTGAACCGTGTGATGCGTGAAAACTATGGCAAGCGAGGCGTGGAATTTGCCATAGGAGCAATGAAAAGTTTTGGCGCAGACATAGAAGTTATCGGCGAAGAGAATATACCTAAAGAGGGAAGATATATCTTTGCATCCAACCATCCGTTGGGCGGTTTGGACGGCATAGCACTGATTGCCTTGTTGGGAAAATACTATAATGGCAATGTGAAATGTATTGTCAACGATTTGCTGATGGCGGTTGAGCCGATGCGGGATGTGTTTTTGCCCATCAACAAGCATGGCGCTCAAAGCAAACAGTCCATACAGGCTATTGATGACGCTTA
Source organism: Muribaculaceae bacterium (assembly GCA_020026215.1). GTDB lineage: Bacteria > Bacteroidota > Bacteroidia > Bacteroidales > Muribaculaceae > Limisoma. The sequence goes on along the minus strand of JAHHQT010000040.1, from coordinate 10,425 downwards.
CGCCAGTGACTTGCAGATGATTATGTTCCCCGCAGGCTTGTGCTCCCGTCGAAACGACAAAGGCGAAGTCTGTGACTTGGAGTGGAAAAAATCGTTTATTTCAAAAAGTATAGAGTCAAAACGAGATATTGTACCTGTGCATTTCGGAGGACTGAACTCTGACTTCTTTTATAAGTTTGCAAGATTCAGAAAGCGCATGGGTCTCAAATTGAATATAGAAATGGTACGACTTCCTGCGGAAATGTTCCGTTGTGACGGTCAGACCTTTGAGGTGAAAATAGGGAAACCTATCCCATACAGTACATTTACATCTGCAAAGTCGCAAAAAGAATGGGCTGCCGATGTAAAGAAAATAGTTTATGAATTGTAGATTGTGTTAAATATGGTCAATATGTTCAATATGCAAGTCGAAAATATTATAGCTCCTATACCTAAAAGTTTGTTGAAGATGGAGCTTACAGAGTCAAGATTACTTCGTTCCACCAACAAAGGACATAACGAAATATACATTATAGATGCTGCATCTTGTCCCAACTTGATGTGGGAGATTGGTCGTCTGCGTGAAATTGCCTTCCGTACGTCAGGTGGCGGTACAGGTAAATCGGCTGATATTGACGAGTTTGATACAATGGAAGAACCTTGCCAACAGTTGATTGTCTGGAATCCCGAAGCAGAGGAAATCATCGGTGGCTACCGATTCCTGTTGGGCGAGAATATGCACTTTTATGAAGGCGGCAGACCGAAAATTGCAATGTCGCACATGTTCAACTATTCGGAACATTTCATCAAGGATATTCTTCCTTATACCATAGAGTTGGGACGTTCGTTCGTTTCCGTTGAATACCAGTCCACCAAAGCAGGTGTAAAGGCGTTGTATGCGTTGGATAACTTGTGGGATGGTCTTGGCGCTTTGTTTGTGGTTTATCCGCAAATCAAATATTTGTTCGGAAAGATGACCATGTATCCTTCTTATCCGATTGAATGCCGTAACAAGATTCTTTATTTCTTGGACAAATATTTCCACGATGATGATCATTTGGTCTATCCAATCACTCCGTTGGACTTGAATATCAACGAAAAGCGCATGAAGAAAATGTTTGTCGGCGGTTCGTTCAAGGAAGACTACAGAATTTTGAATCACTCTATCCGCGAAGAAGGTGTGAATATTCCACCGTTGGTCAACTCCTACATGAATCTTTCTCCAAAGATGAAATTGTTGGGAACAGCCATTAATGATGAATTTGGGGATGTTGAGGAAACAGGTATCTTCTTCTCTATTTCAGATATTTATGAAGAAAAGAAAATGCGCCATATCCGTTCATTCTACAAGCGTTTCATTGAATATCGCCAGGAAATGATTCAACGTATCAAGGATTATGCTCATTCTAAGAAAAATCAAGGCTAATATTATGAATAAGTTTTTTTCATTGTTACTGACATTGCTGGTGTCGGTGGTTGCTTTTGCCGAGACTCCCTTAAACTATAAGGGTGAGTTTGTCGGTACAGCAGGCAACGGCGAATTGGCACCTTATTACATGATGTCAAATAATGGTGGTGTCGTGACACAGGGCAAGAATGCCTTGCTGAGGATAGGTGCTTGGAAAGATTTTGACTTGTCAAAACGATTCAGCTATTCTTTTGGAGTGGATGCCTATGCAGGCTATTCCAATTCAAAGGATTATTTGCGTTACAATATCGAAGAGGGTAAGATGTTGCCGATGGCACAAAAGCCTGCTGCAGCTGTGTTGCAACAACTTTATGCTGAAATTAAGTTCAGAGGGGTGTTTTTGTCTGTAGGAATGAAAGAAAGAAAGTCTCCTTTGTTGAATTCTTATTTGGGAAGCGGAGACTTCGTTCAATCGAACAATGCACGCCCGATTCCACAAGTAAGAGCCGGTTTTGTCGATTTCCAGAATATACCATTCACCAACGGTTGGGTGCAAATCCAAGGAGAGTTGGCTTTTGGTAAATATATGCAAGACGGTTGGTTGGAAGACCATTATAACTATTTGAGCGGATTTATCAATACAGGGGTATGGTACAACTATAAACGATGCTATTTTCGCACCAAACCGTCACAACCATTTTCTGTCACTGTCGGTATGCAGATGGCAGGGCAGTTTGGCGGAACTCGAAAATTCTATGTAAACGGAGAGTTGACCGAGGTAGAACCGTATGATGTGAAATTAAAGGATTTTTGGGATATGATTATTCCAAAATCAGGCGGTAATAACTTTGGGGATACTCAATATTTCAACGGTAATACATTGGGCTCATGGGACTTTGTGGCACGTTATCGTTTGAAAAACGAGACAGAACTCAAAGCCTACTTCCAATGGCCTTTCGAAGACGGTTCGGGAATTGGTAAGATGAATGGCTTTGATGGTGTTTGGGGTTTCGAATATGATAGCAAAAATCCTGATGCTATTGTTTCCGGAGCGGTATTTGAATATTTGCAATTTACGAATCAAAGTGGTCCGACTCACTGGGCTCCGAATGATAATCCTGATTCATCTATGGAAGGAGAGGCCACTGGCAGTGACAGCTACTATAATAATTTCCGATATAATTCTTATATGAATTTGGGAATGTCGCAGGGAACTCCTTTTATTCCATCCATAATCTATAATGAGGATGGGTATATGAGAGTGCTTGATAATCGTTTGAAAGGTTTCCATTTGGGAGTCACGGGTAAAATCTATGCACCTTTGAAATATAGATTGTTGTTATCTTATCGTAAATCGTGGGGTACATACAGTAATATACGTATAGAGCCTTCTAAAAATGCTTCATTTATGTTGGAAGGAATCTATGATTTCAAACAAGTGAAAGGATTATCTTTGAAAGGACAGATTGCCTTTGATAAGGGAGGTTTGCTTGGCGATAACTTCGGTGGCGGTTTGACTTTGAGCTATAACGGACTATTAAATATCTTTGGAAAATGAAACGAATAATATATTTGACAAGTCTATTGTTTGCCATGCTGTTCATGGTGGGGTGTACTCACAATGATGGTGACATTGGTCCATGGTGGGGACAGTGGAAAGTTGAAAAAATAGAACTGAATGGCGAACCTGACGCTAATTATAAGGGCGATTTCTTCTTTCGTTGGCAGTCTTCTGTGATTAGTGTGGTGAGAAGTTATCCCAATTCACATTCAAGTAGCATTTCTTACGGCAACTGGTCGGAACACGATGGCATGATGGATGTGGAATTTAAAGAAGGAGGTTTGGTATACGAACAATTGGGGCTTGACAAGGTCTGCCGTCTGAACATTATCAAGCGCGACGGTCGGGAGAAAATCCTGGAATATAAAAAGGATGATAAAACGGTATATACTTATTATCTTAAGACTTGGTAAGGTTAAATGAAAGTTATTTACTAATTTTGCAAATTAAGGAACAAATAAAAAAATACATATATCGATGAATTTTGTTGAAGAACTGAAATGGCGCGGCATGGTACATGATATGATGCCGGGAACAGAAGAACAACTACAGAAAGAAATGACAACTGCTTATGTGGGTATTGATCCTACAGCTGATTCTTTACATATCGGGCACTTGGTAAGTGTCATGATTTTGCGTCATTTCCAACGTTGTGGACACAAACCATTAGCTTTGATTGGTGGTGCTACAGGTATGATTGGTGACCCTTCAGGCAAGTCTGCTGAACGTAATTTGCTAAATGAAGAAACTCTACGCCACAATCAAGCATGTATCAAGGAACAACTGTCTAAATTCTTGGATTTTGATAGCGATGCACCTAATGCAGCCGAATTGGTCAACAACTACGATTGGATGAAAGAATTCACTTTCCTTGATTTCGCTCGTGAAATAGGTAAGCACATCACTGTAAACTACATGATGGCTAAGGATTCTGTTAAACGTCGTTTGAATGGTGAAGCACGTGACGGTTTGTCATTCACCGAATTTACTTACCAGCTATTGCAAGGATATGACTTTTTGCACCTATACGAAACTAAAAACTGTAAGTTGCAAATGGGTGGTTCTGATCAATGGGGTAACATTACAACAGGTACTGAATTGATTCGCCGTAAAAACGGTGGCGAAGCATTTGCATTGACTTGCCCACTTATCACTAAAGCTGACGGTGGTAAATTCGGTAAAACTGAATCAGGTAACGTATGGTTGTCACCAAAATATACATCTCCTTACAAATTCTACCAATTCTGGTTGAACGTAAGTGATGCTGACGCAGAACGCTACATCAAAATCTTTACTTTCCTTTCAAGAGAGGAAATTGAAGCATTGGCTGCTGAACACAAAGAAGCTCCACACTTGCGTATTCTTCAAAAACGTTTGGCTAAAGAAATTACTTGCATGGTTCACTCTGAAGAAGATTACAATGCAGCTGTTGAGGCTTCAAACATCTTGTTCGGTAACGCAACTGCTGATGCTCTTCACCGTTTGGATGAAGACACATTCTTGGCTGTATTTGAAGGTGTTCCACAATTTGAAGTTTCTCGCGATTTGATTAGTGCAGGCGTTAAGGCGGTTGACCTGTTTGCAGAACATAGCCAAATCTTCGCATCTAAAGGAGAAATGCGTAAATTGGTACAAGGCGGTGGCGTTTCAATGAATAAAGAAAAGCTTACTGCATTCGACCAAGAAATCACAACTGCAGATTTGTTGAACGACAAATATTTGCTGGTTCAACGTGGCAAGAAGAACTATTTCGTAGTTATCGCAAAATAGGAATTATATCCACCCGTATATTAGAAAAGGGCTTCATCATGACGATGAGGCCCTTTTTTATGTCAATGCAGTCAATGAATATGCAAAAAATGCCAAAATGTTAAAATTTAACATTTGGGATACCATGTTCAATCCTCTTTGCAACATGTCTAAAATGCAATTTCTTGACGAAAAAAATCGGTAGCGGTTTAATTTTGAGCCGTTTCTATTTCGTTTCTTTACATAAATGTTAAATGTAGAGCCTGCATGGAGGCATCACTTCTTTGCCTCTGAGGAAAACTGTTATAGATTTGTAAATAGTATTTGAAGTGTGAATAAAGTATAATTGTCGTATTTTGAGAATGATATGAAGTGCTTAACTCTGTATTAATGGGCTGTGGATATTGATATTTGTAACGAAAAAGTAACATTCTTGAAAAGTAAAAAAAGATTTTATTTCTTAAAAAATCTATGTATCTTAGCAATATGTTACTTTAAATGCTAATAATGGTAAATAAAGCAGACATGTTTGGAGATTGTTTTTACTGATAAACCCACTAAAAAGCATGATTTTTGCTTGGGTTTCTTAAATCGTGCTTAAATTTTAACAAATCCAATGACATAATGATGTAAAATTTGAGTAGTATTTATTCTTAAATCTTATCAGAATTCTCTAAGAATATTTGCCAATCGGGTTTTACAGAATGATCAGGTAATTCAATATTTTTTAATTATAAATATCCTAACTAAAACAGTATGAAGAGATTATTACTATTGACTGCCACAATCTGGATAGTAGCATTTTCTGCAATAGCTCAAAATGTTATGGATTGTCGTGGTCGTGTGGTTGACAAACAGGGTGAGCCTGTAATCGGTGCCACAGTCTTAGTTCCCGGAACATCAGTCGGTACTGCTACTGATATTGATGGACATTTCTCATTGAAAGTTGCTAACAAAGTAACTAAAATTGAAATTCGTTCTTTGGGTTACAAAACAGTAAGTGTAAAACCGTCTGCTAAAATGGGTGACGTGGTTATGGAGCCTGAAGCAACTTTGCTTAAAGACGTTGTCGTTACACAATCTGTCGCAAAAACTCGTTTGACACCGGTTGCACTTTCTCAAGTGTCGGCTGCTCAAATCGACGTTAAGCTAGGTAACCAAGAATTCCCTGAAATTTTGAAAACAACTCCGGGTGTTTGGGCTACCAAAGACGGTGGTGGTTTTGGTGACTCTAAAATCAACATGCGTGGTTTCCAATCAGCCAACGTTGCTGTTATGGTTAACGGTGTCCCTGTCAATGACATGGAATGGGGTGGCGTTTACTGGTCAAACTGGGCTGGTCTTAGCGACGTGACTTCAACAATGCAAACTCAACGTGGTTTGGGTGCTTCTATGGTATCTACTCCATCTGTCGGTGGTACTATCAATATCGTTACTCGTTCTTTGGACGCTAAAAAAGGCGGTAGTGTATGGTATGGTATCGGTAACGACGGTATGCACCAAGAAGGTGTTATGTTGTCAACCGGTTTGATGAAGAACGGTTGGGCTATTACTTTGTTGGGATCTCACCGTGCAGGTGACGGTTACATTCAAGGTACTAAATTCGATTCTTACAACTACTTCGTGAATATCTCTAAACGTATCAACGATGCTCACCAACTTTCTTTCACTGCATTTGGCGCTCCTCAAGAACACTTCAAACGTAGCAACAAAGATGGTTTGACTATCGAAGGTTGGCAAGAAGTACGTAACTATATGGGTGATAAAAACCGTTATAAATTCAACCCTACATTCGGTTACGATAAATATGGCGTAGAACGTTCATCAACTAAGAACTTCTATCACAAACCTCAAATTTCTTTGAACCACATTTGGCAAATTAACCACAAGTCTTCACTTTCAAGTGTTGCTTACGTGTCTGTATCTAAAGGTGGTGGTTACAAAGGTCAAGGTCGTGGTATGTACAATGGTAACAAAATCAGCTACTCATCTTGGTATGGTTCTACTGATGGTAAATTGAACACTTTGTTCCGCAATCCTGATGGTACATTCGCTTATGACAAAATCCAAGAAATGAACGAACAAAGCACAACCGGTTCTAACATGGTGATGTCTGCTTCTAACAACAGTCACGAATGGTACGGTTTACTTTCAACTTACCGCAATGAATTGATTCCTGAAAAATTGACAATGACTGTCGGTATTGACGGACGTTACTACGTAGGCCACCACAATAACGAAATCGTTGACCTATATGGTGGTGAATACTATATGGATGATTCAAGTCGTAGAGGTGTTAAACCTGAAAACAACGCAGCTGCAGCTGATCCTAACTGGAGATACCAAAAATTAGGTGTCGGTGACATTGTTTACCGTGATTATGACGGTCACACTCACCAAGAAGGTTTCTTCGGTCAATTTGAATATACAATGTTCGACAGCAAACTTAACCTTGTTCTTGCAGGCTCTATGAGCAATACAGGTTACTGGCGTGAAGACCACTTCTATTATGATGAAGCGCACGCTAAATCTGATAACTTGAACTTCTTGGGTGGTACTGCTAAATTCGGTGCAAACTACAATATTGATAAACGTAACAACGTATTCTTTAACTTAGGTTACATTAGCCGTGCTCCGTTCTTCTCAGGAGGTGCATTCCTTTCAAGCACAGTCAGCAACGCAACTAACCCTGACGCTATCAACGAAAAGATTATGTCTTTCGAATTGGGTTATGGTTTCAAAAACTCAATCTTCGCTGCTAACGTGAATGCTTACTATACTAAATGGATGGACAAGACAACTACTCGTTCAGGTGAAATCACTTCAGGCGACTATGCCGGCGACCGTTACTTCTTCAATATGCAAGGTGTAGATGCTCGTCACATGGGTGTTGAACTTAACTTTACATTCCGTCCTATCCGTTGGTTCGAAATGGAAGGTATGTTGTCAATTGGTGACTATGAATGGGCAAGCAACGCAACTGGTTACTTCTACAACCAAAATGGTCAACCATTGAAAGACCTTCAAGGTCACGAAGCATCTGGCGTTTTGGCTCCGGATCACGCAAAAGCTACTTTGAACCAAGATGGTGTTAAGGTCGGTGGTTCTGCTCAAACAACAGGTTCTCTTGGAGTAACATTCCGTCCGTTCAAGGGTGCACGCATCGGCGCTGACTGGGTATTCTCAGCTCGCAACTACAGCGACTACAAGGTTTCTTCAAACAACTACGCTGCTGGTGCCGATATCGAAGTTGCCAATCCTTGGAGAATTCCTTGGGGAAATCAAATGGATCTTTCTGCAAGCTATTCATTTAAAATCGGTGGCTTGAATGCGACTCTTTACGGAAACGTAAACAACGTATTTGATCACTATTACGTAATGGATGCATTTACTTCAACTGCTGCTCCTGGTACTTGGGATAATGCATATTCAGTATTCTATTCATTCGGACGCACTTATTCAGTTCGTTTGAAAGTTCGTTTCTAATTTCTTAATTGGTAATAAAATGAAAAAGAATTTTTTATATACATTGCTTATCGGAAGCTGTTTGGCTTCTCTTGCCAGCTGTGATGTAAACGACTGGAATGATAAGCTTGACGGATTTGAAGGCGATCCTGAAATTTCAGACAAACAGTCTGTTGAATATACTTTGACTGAAGCCGACTATGCAAACATTGCCGGCAACAAAGCTAACAAGGACTTGGCTGGTAAGGAATTGGCCAATGACCTAAAAGCTGTGGGTACAAACCACTATTTCACTGAAAAAATCTCAGCTAAGGATTATATCCCTAATTATTTAGGTGATTCTAAATTCCCTTATTTCACTCTTTCTGACGGTTCTGCTGTTAAGGTTACTTACCAAGTGGCTACAGAACAACCTGCAGAAATTGCTGCAGTAGCAGGTGCTGAACAATACAAATTGACAGAAGATGACTATATGAATGTCTGGGGTGATGAGGAACAATTTGCTGAAGCATTGACTCCTGAAAAGAACCCTGCAACTGTTATCCCTGGTGCCTTGGAATCTACTTATCCAGACGCTGTTAAAGATGATATGGTTATCGTAAACTATAACTTCTCAACTGAAGAACCTGATTTTGGTGGTGCACAACCTGAAGTTCCTGCATTTGAATTGACAAGTGTTCTTGGAACTGCTGCTGTTGGTAATACAGTTGACGTTAAAGGTTTGGTGACAGCTATCTGCAATAGAGGTTATATCTTGACTGATAACTCTGGTTCAATCCTTGTTTACTATTCTGAAGGTTTCGTTCCAGGAGACTGGAAAATCGGTGACCAATTGACAGTAAATGGAACTGTTGGCTCTTATAACAAAGGTTTGCAATTGGACGGTTTGACTGCTACTGTTGCCAAGGAAGGCAACCAAGCATACGTTTATCCTGCTCCACGCGTTCTTGACGGTGCAGCATTTGATGCTTTGACTGCTCAAGAAACTGACGAACTTGCATTCTACTGCAAATTTATCAGCACAGCATCTGTAACAACAAACTCTCAAGGTAGAACATACTACAACTTCTTGATTGATGGCGCTGAAAAAGCAAAAGGTAGCTTGTACCAAGGTACAGATGAACAAAAAGCTATGTTTGTTGATGGCAAAACTTATGAAATCAGCGGTTATTTCTCTTCAATTTCTGGCGGTAGATACTGCAATATCGTAGTAACAAGCGCTAAGGAAACAACTGCTAAATCATTGATGACTGCGGCAGCTGAATTGCCAAATGTTGAAAAAGTAAATGCTATCTACGAATTCGATGGTTCACAATGGAAAGAAAACAAGAAGATTTTGGTTCTTCAAGATGCTGATTACCAAGCTATGGGTCAAAAATATGGCAACTTGTCACACCCGGAAAACTATCTTCCTGCATTCTTGAAGATTGCTAAACCATACGCTCAACCACAAGACCAAGTATTGATAGCTTACAAATACTACTTCAAGAAAGAAACTACTTACCGTTGCGACCTTTACGCATTCGACGGAGCACAATGGGCATTGGCTTCTAAATCTGTTGAAGAATCAGCTCAATTCGTTAAGAATGCCGGCAAATGGATGTACGATCCTAACGTAACTATCACATTGCCTGGCCAAAAAGGTAATGCATTCAGTGCACAATACTATCAAGAATGTGTGAACTACGTATATGAAACTTATGACAAACCTCTTGGTTCAACAGGTATCAAAGAAGGTAAATTCTATGTTTCAAGCTATGGTAACAACGAATACTATTGCGGTACTTCTGCTCACTACAACAACGTTGACTTGCGTGCTGCCAAAGCTAAAGAACAATATGCTGCCGGTTGGGAAGGCAAATCTGACGAAGAAATTGTAGCTACAATGAAAGCTCGTTTTGAATCAGAAGTGTTCCCTGTAGCTCTTGCTAAGATTCATCCGGATGCTGCTCCGGTTCCAGGTCTTGAAGTTATCTATACAATCAACTTCGTAGCCTTCGACGGTGCTGCTTCAGACCAAACTATCCGTTACAAAGTAACAGCTCCTGCTAAATTTGAATTCATGGACTGTACTTGGAACGAAGACAAATAAGCATAGATTCCTTATCGAATATATTAAAGCGACGAAGTTCGGTCTTCGTCGCTTTTTTGTTTGCCCGTTGTCGGGCTAAAAACGCCTTCTGTCTTTGAATATCGAAGATATGTTTATATCTTTATGGCAGAATTAATTTGAATAACTATGACTAATAAAATTTTAATTTTT
>JAHHQT010000004.1 GCA_020026215.1 Muribaculaceae bacterium | reverse complement strand
CCGTAAGGTAGCGCAGGAATTGAACGAGAAAAACTTGCATTTGGTGAAAGGGGACGTGTTCAAGTTCATCCAACGCTGTCCGCAGAAATTCGACTTTATCTTTGCCGACCCACCATACGACTTGCCTCGTTTTGGAGAGATTCCACAATTGGTATTGGATTCTGGAATGTTGAAAGAAGATTCCGTTTTCATTATCGAACACTCCAAGGCATACGACTTTTCTGCATTGCCTAATTTCAGCGAACATCGTGTGTATGGCAGTGTGAATTTCTCCATTTTCAAATTTGGTAAAATGGCTGAAGAATAGACTGATGTCCCATAAAGAGATACAATAAAAAAGGCTTGCCGTTATCGGTAAGCCTTTTCTGTTTATCTGAAGTAATTCTGGTTGTAATTTCCGTTATTGTAGTTACTGTCGTAACCGTTCATACGGTTGAAGCGTCGCATATTCGGGTCGTTCTCGTCGCCAAAGTCATTGAATCCGTTGTCTTCCTCGTCTTCAAATCCTTGTTGGTTACGTTTTTCCTCTTCTCCCCATTTTTTACGTTCCGGCTTGTTCTTCTTGATTTCAATAGGTTTCTGCATATCGATAGGAAGTTCGTAGATGTCCCAATTCTGCTCCATATCCCAATTGCGTTTCAGCTTGATGCCCTTGGCGAAATAAACTACTTCTTCCGGTTGCTGTTTCAACGCATAGTTACCGGTGTCGTACTTACCGTTGCCATTCCGGTCGAAGACCAGACGAGCATAGTATTTTGCCGGCAAAAGGTTAATGAATTCTGCACGACCTGCCTTGACAGGAACAGTCATGATAACATTGTCGGAAGCGTTGAGCAGTTCAACAAATGCCATGTCCGTCACGCCCGTGATATTGAAGAACAGGTTGCCGTAGTCCTCAATGTTTCTTACGATAAATGGAGCTTCAAACGGTTTGTTGAATTCGCCGTATATGCTTGTAATTCCCAAAGAATCCACTCTTAATCGGTAGTTTGCACCCGGTTCCCAGCTGTGTCTCAAAGTCAGGCGACGTTTATTTCTTAAACTGTCCTTGTATGCCAGACGGAAATCCTTCACTTCGTTCCACAAGGTATCTTGTTTGATGTCCAAATGGATGGCTTCGGGATTGAGAGAGTCAATAGGGGTATTGACCTCAAATTCCACAGCGGCATAAACTTCGTGGGTGGTTGGAGTTATCAATGAAATCGGCAAGAACTTGATTTGAGGGAGGCTGTCTTCTTCTTCGTCCTTGTGTCTCTTTTTCTTCTTTGGTGCTTTTGGACGACGGAACTTGAAGTCCAAAGTGTCGGTCTTCCATACCAAATTCTCCAATGTATCAGTGAATTGAGTCTTTACTTCCAATTGGAGGGTATCGTTGGAGAGAATATTCAAATCCTTAATCCAATAGACCAAAGAGTCGTTCTTTTCCGATCTTTCCAATACGTACCAGTCCTTCACTTCCTCTTTCATGTTCAATATTTTCAATGACGGAAGCGTGTCGGCTTCGGCAGCCATTTTCAAGAAGATGCGTGTGGAGTCAATACGTTCGTATTTTGTCAGATACTGTGCTTTATAGTTCTCATTGAACATATTAAGCAGTATGTCGTTCGGCAAGAAAACTGTGCGGTTTGTCTGCATCACGGTATCCACTTTGTGACCTACGGCAAATGTAGTGTCAGAGAAATTTTCAACCTTTGTTGAAGGGATAATAATCGAGTCGCAGAATGCCACATTTTCAGAACGGTTGAACTTGAAATCGCGGTCCATGTCGTTCAAGGCAAATACGTGATATTTCCCCGGTTTCATGTTGCGGACAGTGAACTGACCACGGTCGTTGGTGCGCGAAATGCGGTCGAACGGCAGAGTAGTCAATGCAGAATCTGCAAGATTGGAATGCACGCCTACCAATACGCCTTGTTGAGGCTCAAGAGTATGACTGTCAAGGACTATACCCGAGATGGACAAAGAGTCGATGCTCTCGCCTGTAGAGAAGGCAAAGGCGAAATTTTCCAGCGGGTTGCCTTCGTTGTTGTCTTGAATGGCATTGGAAAAGTCGATGGTGTAGGTGGTGTTTTCCTTCATGGTGTCCACCAGTTCTACTGTCACCTTTCTGCCATTGGCTGAAATTTTAGGCATTTCAATCTGTGCGGGCGAAACGATAATCTTTGTTTGAGGGTCTTTCAATGTCACGATTTCATCGAAAGTAAGTTCAATCTTCGAACGGTCCACCTTAGTTTCCATTGGGCGCGGATTACTGCCGATAAATATCGGTGGCGTCTTGTCAATCGGTCCCCCTTCAGGGTTGCCGATACTTGCACAGGAATAGAGCAAGGCAATGAGCCCGGCTGTCAAAAATAGATATGCTGATTTGTTGATTTTCATTTCATATAGTTTTCGACTGACAAAGATAGGCTATTTTTGTCAAATCATGTTCAATATTGCCTCATTCTTCACAATATTAATATAAAGACCATGACCAAATTGACGATGAAAAAAGGAAAATAGAGGGTAAAATGGGTGCGATTTATATGTTATAGAATATATAACGCGGAAAACGTACTTAAAAAATTTTTAACTTGAAATAAATAACGTATATTTGCACGCTGATAAAAATGTAAAATTAAAAAATTTAATAAATAAACTTAAAACACAAATGCAAAGTAAAGGTTTTATTAGAGTTCTAACAGTACTTTTGGCTCTTGTTTGTGTGTTTTATCTTTCGTTCTCATTCGTAACAAGCAGCATCGAAGACGATGCTCGTGTTGTTGCTTCTAACGTGAACACTGATAAAGACTCAAAAGAATTTAAAGAGGCCTACAAGAACTATTTGGATTCTATTGGTAGCGAAAAAGTGTACTTAGGTTACACTTACAATGAAGTACGAGAAAAACAAATCGGACTTGGTCTTGACTTAAAGGGTGGTATGAACGTAACATTGCAGATTTCAGTACCTGATATCTTGCGTGCCCTTTCAAAAGAAAATCCGGATCCTAACTTCAATGAAGCAATTGTTTTGGCTGAAAAGAGCAAAGCAAAAGATTTCGTTGGTGAATTCCGTAAGGAATACGAACGTTTGGCACCGGGTAAGAGCTTGGCTCAACTTTTCCGTTCTATCGAACGTGTCAACCCAAATGACCCTAACGACAAAGTTGAAAGCATATTAAAAGAAGAAGTAAATGCAATGGTTGACAACTCTTACAACACATTGCGTACACGTATTGACCGTTTCGGTGTCGTTGCTCCTAACATCAAAAAAATGGAACGCGATGGTCAAATCCTTCTTGAACTTCCGGGTATTAAAGAACCGGAACGTGTTCGTAAATTGCTTCAAGGTTCAGCAAACTTGGAATTCTATGAAACATTGGCATTGGCTGACGTTCAACAATCATTGCAACAAGTAAGCGAAGCATACGCTCAAGCTAACGTGAAAGCTGCTCCTGCTGAAGAAACTGCAGTCGTTGCTGATTCTACAAAAGTTGTTGCTGATTCAGCAAAAGTAGTTGAAGAAAAAGCTGAAGTTGCAAAAGTTCCAGCACAAGCATCTCTTGCTCAAATGTTGTGGGCAAACGGTGGTGTTGGTGGTCCTATCCTTGGTACAGTTGCTAAACAAGATACTGCTAAAGTAAACGAGATTCTTCGTTGGGCTATCTCAAAACAAATGTTGCCAACTAACTTGAAATGCAATTGGACAGTTAAAGCTATCGACGAAAAAGATCAATACTATCAATTGGTAGGTTTGAAAACTCAAAACGGCAAACCTCGTTTGGCAGGTGACGTTATCGAAGATGCAAGCAGCAACTACGAACAAATGCAAGGTTATGTAGTTTCAATGACAATGAACAATGAAGGTTCTCGTCGTTGGGCACAAATCACAAAAGAAAACTTGAACAAATCAGTAGCCATCGTTCTTGATGAACAAGTATATTCATTCCCAACTGTAAACAGTGTAATCGAAGGTGGTCGTTCACAAATCACTGGTAACTTCACTCCTGAAGAAGCAAGTGACTTGGCAAACGTATTGAAATCTGGTAAAATGGCTGCTAAGGTTAACATTGTAAGTGAATCAGTTATCGGTCCGTCTCTTGGTCAACAAGCTATCGAATCAGGTATCATTTCATTCATTGTTGCTCTTGTAGTGTTGATGTTGTTCATGATTGCATTCTACGGCTTTGTTCCAGCAATGGTAGCCAACGTATGTTTGATTATCAACTTGTTCTTCACTCTTGGTATATTAGCTTCATTCCAAGCTGTATTGACATTGTCAGGTATCGCCGGTATCGTTCTTTCTCTTGGTATGGCTGTCGATGCTAACGTACTTATCTTCGAACGTACTAAAGAAGAATTGCGTGCTGGTAAGAACTTGAAAGCTGCTTTGGCTGACGGTTACAAAAACGCATTCTCTGCAATCTTCGACTCTAACTTGACATCTGTAATCACAGCAATCATCTTGTTGGTTTACGGTACAGGTTTGATCAAAGGTTTCGCAACTACATTGTTAATCAGTATCATCTGCTCATTCTATAGTGCAATCTTCATCTCTCGTTTGATTTTCGAATGGTTATTGAAGAAAGAAAAATTCAACAACTTGACATTCAACACTAAGATGAGCCGCAACTTCTTGGCTAATACTAAGGTTAACTTCTTAGGTCAACGTAAAAAAGCATTCGCTATCATCGGTGCTGTCATCGTTGTTATCGTTGCTTCATTCTTTATCCGTGGCATTAACAAAGGTATCGACTTCTCTGGTGGTCGTAACTACATCGTTCAATTTGACCATGCAGTTAAAACTGCTGACATCAAACAAAAACTTGTAAGCGCATTCCCAGAATCTTCATTGTCAGTTATCACAATTGATACAGACTCAAGAGTTCGTATTTCTACTAACTACAAGATCGCTGACGAATCTGAAGGTGTTGATGATGAAATCATGGGTAAACTTTACGAAGGTTTGAAATCTGAAATTGGTGATATGTCATATGATGACTTCAGCGTATCTAACGAAGAAATTGGTGTCGTTTTGACTGAAAAAGTTGGACCGAGCGTCGCTTCTGATATGACTCAAGGTGCTATTTGGGCTGTATTGTTCTCTTTGATTGCAATCGCTCTTTACATCTTCATCCGTTTCCGCGACTTCTCATTCTCTGTTGGTGCTCTTGCTTCATTGGCATTTACATCATTCGTAATTATCGGTTTTTATTCATTGTTCCACGGTATCCTTCCATTCTCAATGGAAATTGACCAATCATTCATTGCTGCAATCTTGACAATCATCGGTTACGCAATCAATGATACAGTGGTAGTCTTCGACCGTGTACGTGAAATGATTGGCTTGTATCCAAAATCTGACCGTGGTGAAGTTATCAATACTTCATTGAACGCAACATTGGTTCGTACAATCATGACATCAGTAACAACAGCTTTGGTATTGTTATGTATCTGCGTCTTGGGTGGTGAATCTATCCGTAGCTTTACATTCGCAATGTTGTTCGGTGTTATTATCGGTACATGTTCAACAATCTATGTAGCAACTCCAATTGCTTACATGATGCAACGCAAAAAATTAGCTAAAAAGGCTAAATAATATATGCTTAACTAATTAGAAAAATCCTCGACACTATGGTGTCGGGGATTTTTTTTATACCGCGATTTTAACATACATGTAGGAGTGTAGTGCGGTTTATTGGATTTTTCATGAATCACTTAGATTTCCTGATTCTTGCTTTGTGCTGATATTCCGTTCAATATGTCAAAATCTTGAAAAATATTGCTACATTTGCATTCTCTCTCAAAGGGGGAGATTAAACGTTTATTTATGAAGAAAATAAAAATCACTTTGTTGGCAACCCTTGTTGCCTTTCTGCACGTTTCTTTATTTGCTGCTGTTCCGACAGGTTATTATGAAGGTCTTGACGGATTGACAGACAGAGCTTTGAAGAATAGATTGTTTGAAATTGTCCGTAATCACAGAACCAATGACTATAATGGTCTTTTCAGACAGTCATTTATCCATACAGATGTTCGTCCAGATGGAACATGGTGGGATATGTATTCTACAATCAAACGTTCGGTTTATGTTAATGGAAGTGTATCATGGTCTGGAATGAATCGTGAACACTCATTCCCTAAAAGCTGGTGGGGTGGTGACAAAAATCCAGCCTATACCGACTTGAACCACTTGTATCCTTCTGACGGTCCTGCTAATATGAAGAAAAGCAATCATCCTCTTGGCGTGGTTGATCCTAACGACAATTCCTATAATAACGGTTTGGTAAAGGTGGGGCGTCCTGTTTCCGGACAAGGAGGTGGCTCAACTACTGTTTTTGAGCCTGCTGATGAATATAAGGGCGACTTTGCACGCACTTATTTCTATATGGTGACTTGTTATCAGAATTTGACTTGGAAATATACCTATATGGCTCGCAACGGTGCTTATCCAACTTTGCAGGGCTGGGCGATTGACTTGCTTTTGCAATGGCACCGTCAAGACCCTGTCTCTAAAAAAGAATTAGATCGTAACGAAGAAGTCTATAAGTTGCAGAAAAACCGTAACCCATTTATTGACACTCCTGAATTGGTGGAATATATTTGGGGTAACAAAATGGGGGTAGCCTATTATAGTGACGGCGAAGTGCCTCCTACTGGCGACGGCTCTTTGGATTTGCCTGTGAATAACTCAACCGTTGATTTCGGAGACAATATCGTTACTCAAATTGCACGCAAGGAAATTTTGATAAAGGGTAGGATTACCAAAGACTTGTCCGTGATTATTTCGGGAACAGACCGAAACTTTTTCAAACTTGACGTGACTCAAATTCCTTGGAAATCGGTTAATGCAGATGGCTATAAATTGATTGTCAAATATATCCCGACAGTAACAGGTCATCACGAAGCTACATTGTTGCTGTTCGACGGTGGCTTGACTGACATTACAAGTTACACTGTGAATTTGACTGCCAATTCTGTTGATTTCCCTGAATTTGATATGATGGTGGCTACCGATGCTTCAGAAGTAACTGCAAAAGGTTTCCGCATCAACTGGGAGAAACCTGCTCGTCCGGAAGTGGTGGATGCTTACCAAATCAACTTGTCGGAATATAACGGAGGAGTTAAGACAGACAATGTGATTATGGCAGATGGAAACACAACCAGTTTCTATCTTGACAACGTGAAAGAGGGTGCTACTTACAGCTATACTGTTCAATCCGTAAGATTAGGCATGAAATCAGGTCTTTCCAATGTAATTAACGTCAATCCAAATGCAGGAATCAACGATTTGCACCAAACTGCATCTTTGGCTGTGGTAAATATTCCTAACGGCTTGCGCTTTGCCTGCTCAGAAACGCATACAAACGCCCGTATTTACGACTTGTACGGAAGATTGATAATCAGTTATCCGCAAATAGAAGATGGATTCTGCGTGCTGCTACCATACGGAGCATTCGTGGTGGTTACAGACCAAAACCCACGCCCAATTAAAGTTCTGGTAAAATAGAATAATACATATTGCTTCATTGAATATGGTTCTGACTCTCCTTGTGAGGTTGGAACCATATTTTTTGTCCCTCTGCTTAGGTTTGTCGTGCTTTCTATGGGGAGAGTCAGTCTTTGGTGTTGCCTTCAATGTCGGGGAATGCCTGTGGATTAGGGCATAAAAAAACTACCGTCTCTCTGGTGAGGAACGGTAGTTGGATATTTAATGATGAATTGTTCGATTATCTTGGAATCTTCAATTTTTGTCCTACACGGATATTTGAACCTGAAATACCGTTGGCGCGACGAAGTTTTGAAAGTCCTATACCATATTTCTCGGCAATTTGACCCAAGGTTTCGCCTTTGCGAACAGTGTGAGTTCGAGTTGAAGAAGCACTGCTTGATGAATGACGTTTCTTGCCGTTGATGCTCAATTTCTGACCAATATTGATGTCATTGCCACTGATGTTGTTCCATTCTTTCAAATCGTTGATTGAAACTCCATATTTGTGTGCAATAGAGTAAAGAGATTCACCATTTCTTACAGTGTGGGTAGTGGCAGATGAGTTAGAAGAACGGCTTGATGAACTTGTTCCTGCACCGCAACTATTCACAACAAGGTTTTGTCCTGCATCAATAGAAGAGTTGCGTAGGTTGTTCCATTCTTTCAAGTCACTGACTGTAACTCCATATTTTTCTGCAATGGATGAAAGAGATTCGCCGCGACGAACCTTGTGGTAAGTAGCGCTTTCTTCTCTTGCATCTTCATCATTGTTTGAATAGTCACCGTTGGCTTGTAATTTCAAACGTTGTCCTACTTGGATGTTGTTTGAGCGCAAGTTATTCCAGTTCTTTAATTGAGAAACTGTTACTCCGTATTTTTCAGCAATCTTGCCCAAAGTTTCGCCGCTTCTTACCTTGTGGGTAGTTGTGGTTCTTTCCTGTTCATGGCGTTGTTCAACCACTTCTTCGTTTTGGTTGCTTCTTTGTGCTATCACCTCGTCGTTTCTGTCTTTCTTATCCTCCTTGTAGTTTTCGTCTCTTACATAAGTGTGGATTTTTAAAGTTTGTCCGCGTCTCAAACGATTGCTACGCAAGCGGTTCCAGCGTTTGATAGCAGTAGTGGAAACTCCGTATTTACGAGCTACCCTTGACAGGGTTTCGTTACGTCTCACTTTGTGGTATTTAATCACAAGTTTCTTACCGTCACCGACTTTAGAGAAGTCGTAAGGTTCAACTTCAGCCCTGCGAGTGTATTGTGAAGAATCGTGGGTAATGATGCTGTCTTCGCTCACAATATAGCTATAGACTTGTTTTGAAGGCAATGTCAATGTATAAGGATGACGGTCGCCCGGGATAATGTCCTTTCTATATTGAGGGTTCAATACACGCAATTCCTCGATAGGAATATTCAAGACCTCAGAGATTTGTTTGAAATGTACTCTGTGGTTTACTTGGATGGTGTCGGTCAATACGGGACGGCGGGATAGGGAAGTGCCGATGTTGTGGTCCTTGTGGAAATTCATCACATAGTTGGCAGCGATGAATGCCGGTACATAACCGCGTGTTTCAGCAGGCAAATAATAGTAGATGTCCCAGAAATCCTTTTTGCCACCTCCTGCGCGACGCAATGCCTTGTTCACATTACCCGGACCGCAGTTGTAGGAAGCAATAGCCAATGACCAGTCGTTATAGATATTATATAACTGTTTCAAATATTGAGCCGCTTTCTCAGAAGAACGAATCGGGTCGCGGCGTTCGTCAACGATAGAGTTGACTTCCAAGCCCAAGGCTTTTGCTGTTGCCAACATGAATTGCCACAAGCCTGTAGCTCCCACTCTCGAAACGGCATCGGGATTCAGTGCAGACTCAATGACAGGAAGATATTTCAATTCCAAAGGCATGCCTTCTTTTTCAAGAGCCTGTTCGAAGATAGGATTGTAGTATAAGCCCAAACCAATCATTTCTTCTACCAATTTGCGACGGCGTTGGGTGTACATGTCGATATAGCTTCTTACAATTTGGTTGTAAGGCATTTCGATAACGGTCGGCATGCTTTGCAAACGCTGGATATAGTCCTCTTTGCTGGTTGGTACGTCTTCAGCAGTACTTGTGCCGTCAGATACAGCATACTTCTGCAAGTACCAGTTCTTCATCAATTCGTGTGTATCCGTCTCGAAACTTTCAGGGTACACTATGGTAGTATCTGTGATAGATTCTTTAAGCGATAGCACTGACGAACTTGCAAACGCAGGAATCGTTGCGGCAGCCGACAATGCAAGGGCTAATAGTAAATTCTTCATATTGTATTTTTATCTTCTAAGTTTCAAAATATAAAGGCACATTGTACCCCCATAGATTTATTACGCATGTCTTCCGAGTCCACAACAGTCGGGGCAAACTGTACCGACAAGTTAGGCGAGATGTCGAACTTTGACAATGAAGCATCGACATAAGCATCTACCATACAAATAAAATAAAGTCCTACCATCGAAATAATGCACAAGTCACGATTCCTACGATAGAAGTCCTTTTTTGATTTGAGTGAGCGTTTCAGCCATTCGGTGTCGATATCCTCCTCTTTGGTGGTGGAAGGGTAAAAATCCATGTAGCTTTTTGTGTTCGGATCACTGTCCATAATGTCGCGGTAAGCTCTGGTGTAATCCTTGAGCATACGTCCGTTCCATGATGTTGCGTAAGCCAATCCCACATAACCGCCGACAACGATTGGAATTTTCCAATAACGGCGGTTGTATATTTGTCCCAATCCCGGACAAAGTGCCGACATCCATACGGCCTTGGTAGGATCGGGGTTAAATATTTTTCTTTCCTTGAAT
The DNA here is from genome assembly GCA_020026215.1 of Muribaculaceae bacterium. GTDB lineage: Bacteria > Bacteroidota > Bacteroidia > Bacteroidales > Muribaculaceae > Limisoma. Next base: position 35,274 of record JAHHQT010000004.1, on the reverse strand, counting down.
TCTGATGGTATGGAGTCTTTCTTTGCTACGCTGTCGGTTGCCATGGCAATATTCATCACCTCAGCTGTGATGCTGTCCTGGACAACAGGGATTACTGATTTTATAGAGTCGGTCAGAATTCCGTTCTTGTCCAATGACGGGGCAATGGAATCGGCAGAAAGTTTCTCTTGGGCTGAAATGCCCAGGCTGAATGACACGATTAGGCATAGTGCTAAAAATATGCCTCTTGAAATCAAGTGTGTACTATTGATAATCAGTCGTTTCATCCTAAATTTATACCAATCAAAAAGCGTTTTCAAATGCCTTTGACATTTGAAAAAACGCAAAATTCAATGAAGTCTTTATTTTAATTTGTCAAAGATAATAATTAATCTTTCAAGTTCCTCTTCATTTTTGAAAGGAAATGTAATTTTTCCTTTACCCTTGTCATTGCAAGTGAATTGAACAGGAGTCTTAAATGACTGAGATAGATGTTTTTTCAAAATATCGTAGTCTTTTGATGCTTTTGAATTTTCATCCTTTTTAACCTTTGACTCGTCTTCGTTATATTTTTTTGCCAATTCCTCGACTTGGCGCACTGACAAGCCTTTTTTGACGATTTCGTTGTACAGGCGAAGTTGTAGTTTCGGGTCTTCCACAGCCAACAAGGCGCGGGCGTGTCCCATATCCACAACGTGGTCGCACAAACCCAACTGAAATTCAGCAGGAAGAAGCAATAGGCGCAAGAAGTTGGCGATAGTGGCACGTTTCTTGCCGATGCGAGTGCTGAGGCGTTCCTGTGTCAAGTGGTATTGGTCAATCAATTTTTTGAAGGTCAATGCTACTTCAATGGCATTCAAGTCTTCACGTTGAATGTTTTCAATCAATGCCATTTCGGTCAATTCGCTGTCATTGGCATCGCGTATATAAGCCGGAACTGTGGTAAGTCCTGCCAATTTCGCAGCTCTGAAACGGCGTTCGCCCGAAATGATTTGATATTGGTCGTTGCCCATGTTACGCAGTGTAAGCGGTTGGATGATACCCAACTCACGGATTGACGCTGCCAATTCTTCCAGAGAACTCTCGTCGAAGAACGTACGAGGCTGTTCTGGATTAGGGGTGATTTGCGACAATTCAATTTCGTTGATGGCAGAAGACCCGCTGGTTTGGATATCGTCCATTGAGATGAGCGAGTCTAAACCTCTTCCCAATGCACTGCGTTTTGAATATGACATGATAATTGTTTTTTAAGTTTGTAAAAAATGAGTATTGCCACAGACTATGCGTTGCGTGACATCAATTCTTTTGCCAATTGCATGTGGCTGGTTGCACCACGGCTGTCAGGGTCGTAAAGAATGGCAGGAAGTCCGTGTGACGGGGCTTCGCTCAAACGGATGTTACGAGGAATGACGGTATCGAATACCATGTCGCCGAAGTGACCTTTCAATTCGTCGTAAATCTGATTGGCAAGACGCAAACGAGCATCGTACATAGTCAATAGGAATCCTTCGATTTCCAAATCCTTGTTCAATTTGGATTTGATGATTCGAATGGTGTTAAGCAATTTGCTGATACCTTCCAGTGCGAAATATTCAGCTTGTACCGGAATAATCACGGAGTCGGCTGCTGTCAAGGCGTTGACAGTAATTAAGCCCAAAGAAGGAGAGCAGTCTATGATGATAAAGTCATAGTTGTCCTTAATATCGTTCAATAGATTGCGAAGTACATTTTCGCGGTTTGGTTTCCCTATTAATTCCAATTCCGCTCCAACCAAGTCGATTCGTGAACCAATCAATTCCAATTTATCAATACATGTCTTGTTTTCAGCTCCACGCAATGGATAACCGTCAACCAAACATTCGTAAATTGAAGAAGTCATCTTTTTCGGATCGACTCCCAACCCCGAAGTGGCATTCGCCTGTGGGTCGGCATCAATAATCAACACTTTTTTACCTTGTGTCGCGAGAGAGGCTGATAGATTTATGGAAGTTGTTGTTTTTCCTACGCCTCCTTTTTGATTAGCTATTGCAATTATTTTACCCATAGAGATAAATTTTATAATGCAAAGGAATTATTTTTCTTTTCAACCGCAAAGTGAAAAACTGAAAATCGCATTCAATTGTTGATAACTTGCCCTTTTTGTTAATAACATGCCTATTGTTCCACGGGAAAAGACGGACTTATTAACAAGTGTGTATAGAATGTTCCACGATGTACTTTGCCATTATATAGGGAATTAACTCCGTGAAACAGTTTTTTAGAATTGGGAAGAGTAATTAGATATTTTCCGTGGAACAATCGAAATTTTAGGGCTTGTTAACGATGAAAATCCTTAGGAAACTGATGCTTTGGTTTCCGCTTTTGTGGGAAACTTTTTCTTTGAAATAATGGGGGCGGTTTTCTTTTTTTGAACATTTTCCCTTGATGAAAGTCCTTTCTTTGTGACTATCGGTGGCTGTTTGAATTTGTGAAAATATGCGATTTTGATTACCTTTGCAGTCGAAAAAGATAGAGAGTCGTCAATCATGTTTACTATTTCAAAGAATAAATCGGTACGTGTCATGAACATCTTGTTCGTCAATTGGACAACAAGAGGCTCTTCCATATTCTAATATCATTCCCCGCTTATTTTTTAATTCAGAATTTGTTCATTCATGCCATTCATAGACTTTGAAGTCTGTGAAGCATTAATTTGTATATATGTTTATGGAAAGAATCCGCCTTTTTCAAACACTTTCAGACTATAAAAAACAATATAAATCAATTATCGTATTAGGTATTCCTATCATTATCGGTCAGTTTGGTGCAATTATCACCGGTTTGGCAGATACGATTATGGTGGGACAGCACTCTACTGCTGAACTTGCCGCCGCTTCGTTTGTCAACAATGTTATCAATGCCTTTAGCATTTTGGGAACAGGGTTTTCGTTCAGTCTGATTCCACTCATTGGTGAAAGTATGGCTAAGCACAAATATATCGCCATTGGCGGTTGGCTAAAGAACAGTATCGTTGCCAATTTTACGACGACCATTCTGATTGTGTCGGTGCTTTCGGGCATTTATCTTAATTTGGAAATGCTCGACCAACCGCAGGAACTGAAGCCGTTGATTGAACCTTATTTCTTGATTTCTCTCTCCTCTGTAGTGTTTGTGATGCTTGCCAACTCGTTCCGTCAGTTTGTGGAGGGTATTGCCCAACCGTCTATTTCGATGTGGGTGTTATTGATAGGTAACTTGTTGAATGTCATTGGAAACTATATCCTGATTTATGGTAAATTGGGCTGTCCTGAAATGGGACTGATAGGTGCCGGAATCAGTACCTTGGTATCTCGTATCTTTATGCTGTTGATGTTTATTGCCGTATTTATGAAACGCAAGGACTATGTGCCTTATCGCAAGGGGTTCCGAGAAATCCGCATCAGTCTGTCGTGGTGGAAAAAACTGAATGTCATAGGCTGGCCTATCGGGTTGCAACAGGGAATGGAAGCTGGGACATTCTGTGTAACGGCAATCATGACGGGATGGTTGGGGAGTTTGTCGCTTGCCGCACATCAGGTAGCCATCACAATTTCGCTCATCAGTTTTACTACTTATTTGGGCTTGGGCTCGGCGGTAGCTATCCGCACCAGTTTCTTCAAAGGGGCTGGAGATTGGGCGAAAGTGCGTAAAATTACTCTCGCAGGAATCCATTTGGTAATTGGCGTTGCTTTGGTGGTTTGTGTTGTGCTGTTCATCACGAAGGACTATATTGGCTTTGTGTTTACTGACGATGTCAAGGTCAATGATGTGGTAAAAATACTATTGCCGATTCTAATGCTTTACCAGTTGGGTGACAGTATGCAGATTATTTTGACCAACTCGTTGCGTGGATTGTCGGATGTCAATGTTATCATGTGGATTTCATTCGTGGCTTATTTTTTGGTTGCCATTCCTTGCGGTTATCTGTTGGGATTCCCTGTCGGTATGGGAATTTCGGGTGTTTGGTTGGCTTATCTTATCGGGTTTGCCTGCTCTGTCACATTGTTGGGATTGCGAATGCGCAGTCAAATCCGAAAGCATTTGCATCTTTAATTTCTGTCTTGGCTGGCTTTAAAAATATTGAAAAGACTTTTGGCAGACCGTTTGTTTTACTATATTTGTGGGTAGAGACAAGCGAGAAATGAAAACGCATTGGATAATACTGCTTTTGGTGGCATTTTGTCTGCCTGTCGTAGCCCAGAAAAAGGCTGCCCCCTTTGACATGGAAACACGTCTTGGTGATACTGTTTCGCTGGAATCCATGGAGACTCCTTTTGCCTTGTTGTATTTCAACAATCCCGATTGTAATATCTGTGAAGAAGTCAGCGACAGCCTGTCTTCGCAAGACGTGATGCGGTTTGTCGATGCAAAGGCATTGACTGTCTATTCTGTCTGTGTGGCGGGCGATTTTGATGAATGGCAGAATCTGGCGGATGTGCCCGGACGAGTGGAGGCGGTGAACAAGTCAATGAGTATTATGGCAGGAGAGGACTACGAATTCAGTTCCTTGCCCGCATTGTTTCTGATGGACAAAAACCGTACGATTTTGCTTAATGATACGACAGTCAGGGGAATCGTAGAATATTTAGAAAAATATATGGATAATGGGGAGTTTTCGGAAAGTATTTTTTAGGATATAACGTGTTTTCTAATTTGAATTTTCGTATCTTCGCATTATATAAAACAATTAATGGAAACATCGATGAAACGAGTTAAGATATTACTGCTAATCTGTATGGTCATGCCATTTTTTTCAGCTATGGCACAAAACCGTACGAAGGTTTTTGACAATTCACGACCTGACAAGATTGTAACTTTCGGTGTACGTGTAGGATTGAATTCATCGAGCATCTCCACCAATTTTCTTTCAGCCAACTCTGAAATGATACAAAACAATATCTATTGGAGAATGGGCGGACAAGTGGGTGGCGCTGCCTATCTGAACATCACGAAATTATTGGCTATCCAAACCGGACTTTCGTTCGAAAACCGCAGTTTTGACTGTGCTTTGATGGCCGCCGATGCCAACAGTGACTATATGGGTAGCTCGTTCATTCATTCTCGTTTCAATTATTTGCATATTCCGTTCATGCTTACTTTTCGTTTGAACTTGATGGAAAACATGGAATGGGAATTTGATTTAGGAGGCTACTATGCCTACGGAGTCAATGGTAAGAAAAAACAAAGAAACTATATCGCCTTCGGTGAAGAAAACGGTGATTTGGTTTTTGACAAATCAACAATAAAGAGTGACTACTTTGGTTTGGAATCACGCGATTTCCTTGCTGTGGGACACTCTGATCTGGGCTTGAAAATCGGTACAGGCTTTACTTTCTTCAAACACTATTATTTGGGCGTTTTCTATGAACGCAGTTTGAAGAATCTTGCCAAACAGAATCCTGGTGCTCCGGCCTACAAAATCAAGAACTTGAACTGGAATGTATCTTTGGGATACAACTTCTAAGCCTTGTTCTTTTGAAAAACTTTAAAGATTGAAATAATGAAACGATTGATAGCATTACTGATGATAGCACTTTTCTCCTTGAATCTTGCCGTTGCGCAGGAGAAGGAAAAGACGGGAAGTGGTGCGAAGACTGTTTTTGATACTACCACTCATGACTTTGGTATTATCAAAGAAGAAAAAGGCCCTGTGTCTTGTGAATTCAAGATTACAAATGAGGGCAACGAACCATTGATTATCATCTATGCACGTGCATCTTGTGGATGTACGAAACCTGACTATCCACGCAAACCGATAGCTCCGGGTAAGAGTGGAATTATAAAAGTAACTTATAATCCACGTAACCGTCCGGGCGGTTTCTACAAGATGGTAAGAGTGAAAACCACAGATGCCTTTACCTCTTTGGCTTTGACGGGAACTGTGGTCCCAGAACAGAAGTAAGATTGCATTTTATGAAAAGAACTTTTTTAATCATATTATTGGCTGTGTTTTCCGTTTCATTGACAATGGCGGAGAAGAAAGAGGGCAAGATTAAATTCAAGGTCACTACCCATGATTTCGGCTATATTAAGCAGGAAAAGGGCAATGTTTCCTATGACTTTGAATTTGAGAATGTTGGCAACGGTCCATTGGTGATTGTTTCCACCAAAGGCGCTTGCGGATGTACGATACCTGACTTTTCACGCAAGCCGGTGATGCCGGGCGAAAAGGGAAAGGTGACAATTACCTATTTGCCTTTGGCTCCTGGAGCTTTCAACAAGACAATGGTGGTGAAAACAGACAACAAGGCGGTAACATTGCGAGTAATCGGTAGTGTGATTCCGCGTAAACGAACACGAAGATGATGAAACGTTCACTCCTTTTAATGGTGATGGCGTTGGTTTCGCAAATGGCTTTCAGTCAGTTGCAATGGAAAGAAACCATTATCGACTATGGCACATTTGACGAAGAGGAAGGTGCTGTAGAGAAAAGGTTTGAATGTAAAAATATAGGCACTTATCCTGTGGAGCTTCTGAACGTGAAGACCTCTTGCGGGTGTATTGCCGCTGATTTTAAGAAAACAACTGTACAATCGGGAGAAACGTATGTGCTTCCCGTGAAATACAATCCCGATATGCGACCGGGATACTTTGACAAGACGATTTATGTGTCGTCGCCTGACACGGTTTATGAACTGACGATTGTCGGCAATGTGCGTCCTTCGGACTCTACATTGGAAATCCGTTTCCCGATAAAGAGAAAGTCGGTCAGACTGCTGAATGAAATGGTCAATTTCCGACAGGTGGAACGCGGAAACAGGCGCACGGTGAAATTGTCGGGCTGCAATGTATCAGAGGATACTATTGAATGCCAATTACTGGAACTTCCACAGCATGTGGATTTTGAAATATATCCTGAAGTCATACCACCGAAAAATGTATTTACGATGAAATTCACACTTCAAAGCGATACAACAGTTGATTTCGGGTTGTATGAAAAAAGTCTGAAGATAAAATTGGGAGAAGATGTGCTGCGAATGCCTGTTTCCGCATCTATAGTGGCGGGACGTAATGATAGAAGTGTATCTGCTCAAAATGCTCCAAAATTGCGATTGGAGACGACGAAAATTATCTTTGACAGTTACGGAGAAAAGAAACTGTTGCAAGGCAAGGTCAGGTTGGAGAACATCGGTTCGAGACCGCTTGTGGTGTATTCCGTTTCATCGCAGGACAAGGCTGTTGAGGTGAAGAACAACCAAAAGTTGGAGATTCTTCCCGGCAACCACCAAACAATAGAGATTGAAATCAATACCTCATTTATTGATAACAATATATTAAACAGTGAATTATTAATATTAACAAATGATCCGTTCAATTCTGCTGCTAAAGTCAGAATTGTAGGAATGAAATAAAAATTACGATATGGAACACCCTGAGAACAACGAAGAATACGCCGGTTTGACGGTGAATAAGGGAGTTGTACAACCTCCACAAGTCAATCCTTATCTTAAACCTAAGAAGAGAAAGAAATTGATGTCAGCCGGAGAATATGTTGAAGGCATTCTGAAAGGTGACGTAACAATATTGAGCCGTGCTGTGACATTGGTTGAAAGTCTTGCCGAAGAACATCAGAAAGTCGCACAAGAAGTGATTGAAAAATGTCTGCCTTACGCAGGAAACTCTTTGAGAATCGGTATTACCGGTGTGCCGGGAGCCGGAAAGAGTACCTCTATCGACGTATTTGGCTTGCATGTGTTGAAGCAAGGCGGTAAATTGGCTGTATTGGCTATTGACCCAAGTAGTGAACGTACGAAGGGTAGTATTTTGGGAGACAAGACCCGTATGGAAAAATTGGCATTGAATCCGAAAGCGTTCATTCGTCCTAGTCCATCAGCTGGTTCTTTAGGAGGTGTTGCGCGTAAGACCCGTGAAACTATCGTGCTTTGTGAAGCCGCAGGCTATAACAATATCTTCGTGGAAACTGTGGGTGTCGGTCAAAGTGAAATTGCCGTTCACTCTATGGTGGACTTCTTCCTTTTGATTCAATTGGCAGGTACAGGAGATGAATTGCAGGGTATCAAACGTGGTATTATGGAAATGGCAGACGGTATCGTCATCAACAAGGCTGACGGTGACAATATTGACCGTGCCATGTTGGCTAAAGCGCAATTCCAAAGCGCATTGCACTTGTTCCCACCAACAACATCGGGTTGGATGCCTGAAGTTTTGACCTATTCTGGCTATTACGAATTAGGTATCAAGGAAGTTTGGGACATGATTTACAGATATTTCGACTATGTGAAAGGGAACGGATTCTTTGAAAGCCGAAGAATGGAACAAGAGAAATATTGGATGTATGAGACTATTGACGAACAATTAAAGGAAAACTTCTATCGCGACGAAGAAATCCAAGCTATGTTGAAGTTGAAGAAACAAAACGTATTGGAAAATCGTCAAAGCTCATTCGTTGCTGCCCATGATGTATTGAAATATTATTTTGCAAAAATGGGTTTGAAGAAATAGCTTAATAATCTCAACTATAATATAGAAACTATTCTTTCTTGCTAAATGAAACAAGTGAAAGAATAGTTTTTTTTGTTTTCAGTGCAACCTTTTGCTGGGGTTGGTGCGTCTAACGCATAGAATTTAGTTATTAAAAGAACAGTTAAAATGAAAAATTTAAGTAAAGTACTATTGTTGACATTGTTTATGTCGTTTGCGTTTGCCATCCAGGCAGAAGAGTGTGTTCCACGTGATTCTTTAGAATTGGATACCGCTAATGTTGTAACTGAGGTGGAGACAAAAGATGCATCCTTGTTAGTGGAAAAATGCGTGAATGAGTCAGAGGATCATATTGACGTTGTCAGCGTTGTTGGGTGTGTTACTCCGTTCATCTTTATCTTGATTCTTGTAGCCTTGAACATCTATTCTAAAATCAAAAGGACAAGGATGAGAAATGAGTTGGCGATAAAGGCGTTGGAAAAAGGAGTCGTTTTACCGGACTATGTGTTTGCTGACGGTAAGCAACGAAAGAAAACGGATGCTTTGAGTTCTGCCCTTATTGTGATGGCAGTAGGTGTGGCTGTCTCTCTATTTTTTGTCTGGGGGGAAAATTATGATGTGGCAATATTGACTTCCATGATTTTTCTAATGGGGTTGGCGAAGTTGATTGTTTATCTGGTGAACAGGAAAGAGAAAAAGCAAAACGACGAGAACGACGATACCCATGTTGAATAGACTGACAGAGTTAAGGCTGATTGCCCGAAGTGCCATACTGGATGACAGGGATGCGTTCGGGCAGTTGGTCGTGGCTTATGAAGCGGAAGTGCGGCGATTGTTTATGCGACTTACGCGTGATCCTGCTTTGGCTGATGACTTGGCGCAGGAAACGTTCTTAAAAGCCTATATCTCAATAAAATCATTTAAAGGCATATCTCGATTTTCTACATGGATTTATAGGATTGCCTACAATGAGTTTTACGATTGGTCAAGGAAAAGCCGAGAAGCAAGCGGAGAAGATTTGGAGAATCTGTCGCATGAATCGGTTTCCGACAATATGGATGCCCGAATAGATGTCAATGGTGCATTGCTGATGCTGAATGAGGTGCAACGGTCGGTAGCCGTGCTCTTTTTTATGGAGGACAAGCCTGTTAAAGAGGTGGCAAAGATAATGAATATGCCCGAAGGTACAGTTAAATCGCATATTTCGAGGGCAAAGCAGAATTTGGTTAAACTATTGAAAGACAAATGAACATGAACAATAAAAAAGAAAATATTTCAGATTCGCAGTTAAAGAGAATTTTGAAGGAAGAAGAGGACAAGACTCCACAGAATCCCTGGTTTGTGCGTAAGGTGATGAATCGTTTGCCTGCAAAGAAACGCTTTGCTCATACGGGGTATTTCTATGCTTTGTGTTTATTGGCGGTTATGGTGTCTACATTGGCTTTTTCCTATTTCTCCATTGATTTCTTCAACTATGTAGAGGAACGGCATGTATTGGACTGGCGCGAAACATTGTCTGAAGCCACTCCCGCATTGATGTCGCTTGTGGTGATGGGAGTTGGCTTGTTCCAGGCTTTCTCTCCTGAATTGGACGATTGAATTTCATTGGGACAAAGGGCAGGAGCTTTTTACAACTATTATCAGTAGCTCTTGCATGGCAATAAGATGGGAGGTTATTTCTTAATCTTCGTGTTGTTCAATGCAAATATAGAAAAAGGCAATAAAAATTAATTTTTATTGCCTTTTGTATTGTTTTAATTCAAGAAATTCGTGTGGACTAATCTTCCAAACAGAAATCCAAGTCTTTGATAATTTGTTCTTTATCCATGTGTTGACCAATGAATACAATCTTTTGCATACGGTCGCCATATTTTTCGTGCCAAATATCTAATAGTCCCGGTTCTTGTTTGAAAAGTTCGGCTTGTTGGCTTTCAGTGCAAGCGGCAAACCAACGTCCTGCTTTTGCTACTGATTTTTGCATCCCTGCTTGTTCGAACAAGTAAGACATGTCCATTTCTTCCTTGAAATAGCATACACCTTTGCAACGGATAACGCTCTTCGGCCAACGAGACATGACAAAATAGTCGAATTTGTTGAGGCTTAATGGACGACGGCGGTAGTAAACAAATGAGCTGATACCATATTCTTCTGCTTCACCATCTTCGTTATGGTGATGGTGGTGATGACAGTGGCAAACACCATGTTCGTGGTCGCAGTGTTCGTGACCTTCTTCGTGGTCATGATCGTGGTGGTGTTCATGCTCGTGTTCGTGGTGATGATGTTCTTCTGCTTCAGCTTCGTCAATGTGCTTGCCGATTTCCTGTACCCAGCCTGCTGATGAAGCAACACGAGTGAAATCGAAAGATTTAGTGTCCAACAATTTGTTCAAATCAACATTGGCATAGTCGCATTCGATGATTTCGGCGCGAGGTTGCAATGCACGGATGATTTGTTTGATATTGTTCAATTCTTCGGCAGTCACTTCAGAAACCTTGTTCAAAAGAATGACGTTGCAGAATTCGATTTGTTGGATAAGCAAGTTTTCAATATCGTCTTCGTCGTGGCTCTTGGCAGTCAAGTCCTTGGCACTGTCGAATTCGTCGCGCATACGTAGTGCGTCAACGACAGTCGCCACGCAGTCCATACGGCAACGTCCGTATTTGTTGTATTGTGCACCCAAATTAGGAATTTGTCGGATAGTTTGTGCGATAGGTGAAGGGTCGCAGATACCACTGGCTTCAATCACGATATAGTCGAAACGTTGGGCTTTCAACAAATTGAATACTTGGTCCACCAAGTCTTGTTGAAGAGTACAGCAAATACAGCCGTTTTGCAAAGAAACAAGACTGTCGTTCTTTTGATTGACTACACCACCGCGTTGGATGAGGTCGGCATCAATATTCACTTCACCGATGTCATTGACGATAACGGCAAATTTGATGCCTTGCTTATTGTTTAGAATATGATTTACAAGGGTTGTCTTTCCACTTCCCAAATAACCGGTAAGGAGTAGTACCGGAATCTCTTTTGAATTCATAATTTATGCTTTATTGGGTTTCATAATAGAAGGAATACATCAACTGAATTGAGTATTTTCAGCGATATATTCCTTCAGTTTAAGCATTGCAAAAATACAAAGAAATATTTGATTTTGGCTATATTTTTCGGAGTATATGACTTTCGCAGAAATAGCTTGCCTTTTCCTATTGACAGCCTGTTATTTCAGGTCAGGTTTGTAGGAGTTAATCCAATCGGCGAACTGATTCCAGACCATGCCGTTTTGTTTTGCCCATTGGTTGAGGTAAGACACATCGCTCGCTGCAACCACCAAACGGATGTAGGCATCTTCTGTGCCTGATTCGCGTACGGCTCTCAAGTGCTTTTTGTAAGGAGTGGTGTTGTCGTTCATCAATTCGTCGGCAAGGATATTGGTGTGCATCACCTTGATTGCTTCACACAGCTTGTCGGTGGAGTCCACACCGTCTTCCATAGAACTGATGGCCTTTTGGAAGTGTTTCAAATAGAAATTCTTGTCAATGATTCTATTGGGGTGCAAGTTGTCCACAATTTCGTAATTTTTGTTTGATGCCAAATCGTAGAATGCTCTGTTCATCAGTTGACCGATGCGTTTTAGGCGTGCACCATTCTCTTTTTCCATCGCGATGTACATTTCGCCATAAATCAAGCCGTCCACCAAATAGCCGTCGGTCAATGCCATGAATGCGGCACGATAGTAGCACGGTGAGAAGTCGGGACTTTTGGCAATCCCCATCAAATAGCTTTCGTAGGCTTTTGCAGGGTGAGCATTGTCGCGCAACGCCATTGTGCCCAATTCATTGTATAGGAAGCCGCTTTCAGGGAATTGCTCGATGCCTTTTTCATAGGCTTTCATGGCGTTTTCGATGTCTCCTTTCATGTCGTAGCAATTACCGAGCATGGCGTAAATCTGGTCGTTGCATTCTTCAGATTTTGTCAGTTTGTTGAAAATCTCAATAGCTTTGTCGTATTCGTTTTTCAAACTGTACGCCAATCCCAATTCATACAGGCCGTGAGTATTGTTTGCATCGGTGCTCACCACTTCATTCAGTAGTTGTATGGCGGTATCAATCGCACCATTGTCAATCAATGCGATGGCCTTTTGAATTTTTACGTCATTGGTGTCCTCTGCCTTTGCGCTTGTTGAAAACAGGCACAATACGAGGGTCATTAAAATAATGGATAGATGTTTTATTGTCATTGTTTAACCGGATTATCAGCAGTATTTGTTGTTGTGTTTTCGGTTTGTTCAGTTGGGTTGTCCACTTTTTGAGGAGCGCGTCGTGAATTCAACCATCCCAAAAGGATGCTCATTGCCACAATGAACGAGATGATGGCAATATAAATCGAATTGCTTGAACGGCGTTCAATCGCCAAACGGACTTCCTGCACATCGTGGTAACGACGTTTTGGATTGGTGTCTGTACAACGGTCTGCAATATGTTTTAAATGTGGCAATCGGGTCGGGAGGATGGAAAGCACCTCTTTCAAAATGATGCCATAATTGTAAATGTCTTCCAAACAGTCCTGAGTCTTCAATTTGTTGAGTTGGTCAAAACCTACGTCAATCAATTTGATGTTTTTTGCTTCTTCGGTAATCATAATCATTTCCGAACGAAGAGGGCGGTGGACAATGTGGTTTTGTTGGATGTAGGCAAGTGCGTCAGGCAATTGTGTCTGAATCTTTGCCAGCAAATCGGGAGTGATGGAACGCTTGTTGATGATTTCGCGAAGGCTTTCGCCATATACGTTGTCGGTAATGATGCAATGTCCCAATTCGGGAATTGTTTCGAAATCGTTAATCATCACGATGTTCGGATGCGCCAAGTTGTAGCGGGCATCAAATTCCTTTTCCAATAAAGTTTCGTATTCTTTGATATTGCGATATTCAGGTTTAAGGCATTTAAGCATTACCCATTTACCATGCTTTTTCACACGATAAACTTGACACAATTCCTCTTCCCATTCCGGAAGTAGTGTCAGCTCGCTCCATTTTTCTTCGATTTTCTCGTCCATGATATTTTTTGTGTTTATGCAAATGTAGGAAATTTATTTATAAAATAGAAGAATTGGTTTCCGAGGATTTTGAAATATATAGATAAAAAAAGAGCGACAATCAAATGATTATCGCTCTCTGTGCGCATGAAGGGACTCGAACCCCCACGGCTCACGCCACTAGATCCTAAGTCTAGCGCGGCTACCAATTACGCCACATGCGCAAATGCACTGCAAAGGTAAGCACAAATTTTAAAACACCAAACATTTTGGAAGTTTTTTTCGATTTTTCTTCAAAAAAAGTGCAAAAAGGCCGTTTTTACCCTGTTTTGGGGTGTCTCGAAGAGTGTCGGAGCTGTTTTTGTCTCGAAAAATAATTGAAAAATTCTTGAATTTTTTTTGAAAAAAATTTGTGTCTTCTCGAAAAATGTGGGAAAAAGTGTTGAAAAACTAAGTTTTCTAACCCAAATAAATCTTTTGCCAAAATCATAAAATTGATTAACTTTGTGATATCCGCAATAATCTAACTAATGAATGAAAAAACAACTTAAAACCTACTATATTTATGAATGAAAAACTGGTAGAATGCGTACCTAACTTCAGTGAAGGTCGCGATATGGCTGTCATTAACCAAATTACAGCAGCTATTAAATCAGTAGAGGGTGTCACTCTTCTCAACGTTGACCCCGGTTATGCAACAAATCGTACTGTCGTCACATTTATCGGAGCTCCCGAAGCTGTTTCCGAAGCCGCTTTTCAATCAATTGCCAAAGCCAAAGAATTGATAGACATGCGTTCACATCACGGTGAACACCCTCGTATGGGAGCAACTGATGTTTGTCCGTTCGTTCCCGTCTCAGGAATTTCGATGGAGGAAACCGTTGAATATGCAAGAAAATTGGCAAAACGTGTAGGCGAAGAATTGAATATTCCTGTTTATTGCTACGAATCGGCAGCCTTTACTCCTGCTCGCAAGAACTTGGCAGTGGTGAGAGCCGGGGAATATGAAGGTTTGGAAAAGAAATTGAGCGATCCAAGCATGAAACCTGACTTTGGCCCATCTGACTTCACGGAAAGTGTAGCCAAATCGGGCGCGTCTGTTATCGGGGCACGTGATTTCCTTTTGGCTGTCAACTTCAATCTAAATACAACTTCAACCCGACGTGCCAATGCCATCGCATTCGATGTGCGTGAAAAAGGCCGTGTGAAACGTGAAGGAAATCCAATTACCGGTAAGAAAGTGTTGGATGAAAACGGTAATCTAGTGATGATTCCGGGTTCTTTGAAGGGAACTAAGGCTATCGGCTGGTTTATCGACGAATATGGTATTGCACAAGTTTCCATGAACATTACCGATATGCATGTCACTCCATTGCACAAGGCTTTCGAAGAAGTCAGCGCAAGAGCATTGGCTCGCGGCTTACGTGTGACTGGTACTGAAATTGTAGGACTTGTTCCAAAATCGGCTTTGATTGATGCCGGCAAGTATTTCTTGGCTAAACAACAACGCTCGGCAGGTATCGCTGAAAAGGAAATTGTGAAGATTGCCGTCAAGTCAATGGGATTGGATGACCTCGGTCCGTTCAACGCCGAAGAAAAGGTGGTGGAATACTTGATTGCAGACAAGAGTAAGAAATTGGTGGACTTGACTTGCGAAGGATTCGCAGAATTGACTGCCAGTGAAGCTCCTGCTCCTGGAGGAGGCTCAGTAGCTGCCTATATGGGCTCTTTGGGTGCTGCTTTGGGAACTATGGTTGCCAATCTTTCTGCACACAAACCGGGATGGGATTCTCGTTGGGACTTCTTCGCTAAATTTGCGGAAGAAGGTCACAGCATTATGACTGAATTGACTCACTTGGTGGATGAAGATACCGCCGCATTCAATAAAATCATGGCAGTATTCGGTATGCCGAAATCTACTCCTGCCGAAAAAGAGGCTCGCGCAAAAGCTATGGAAGAGGCTACACTGTATGCCACACAAGTTCCGTTGCGCACCATGAAATGTGCATTCCGTGCATTCCCTGTCATTGAGGCTATGGCAGAACATGGCAATCCTAATTCCGTTTCTGATGCCGGAGTCGGTGCTTTGGCTGTCAGAGCAGGCGTATTGGGCGCAATGTTGAACGTGAAAATCAACGCCGCAGGCTTGAAAGATCGCGAAACCGCAGAAAAACTGATTGCCGAAGCTAATGATTTGGCGAACAAGACCAAAGAAATCGAAGCTCGTATCTTGGCAAAAGTGGAAAACATTATTTCAGAAAACTAAAAATCTAATCAATATGGGACAACTCACCGATTTCCAAAAAGAGATATTGGCAGGTATTCCTGACGAACTGCCTGCAGTAAAGCCTTATGACAAGGAAGTGAACCACGCTCCAAAGCGTAAAGATATTTTGACTTCGGAACAAAAGAAGTTGGCATTGCGCAATGCGTTGCGTTATTTCGATCCGAAACACCATGCCGTTCTTGCTCCGGAATTCATGAAAGAACTACATGACTACGGGCGTATTTATATGTACCGTTTCCGTCCAGACTATAAAATCTATGCCCGTCCGTTGGAGGACTATCCGTTCAAATCAAAACAGGCCGGTGCCATCATGTTGATGATTAACAACAACTTGGATACAGCAGTGGCTCAACACCCACACGAATTGATAACCTACGGCGGTAACGGCGCTGTGTTCCAAAACTGGGCACAATATCGTTTGACCATGAAATATTTGGCAACAATGACTGACGAACAGACTTTGGTGATGTATTCAGGCCATCCTCTTGGCTTGTTCCCTTCACACAAGAATGCTCCTCGTGTGGTTGTCACCAACGGTATGGTCATCCCTAACTATTCAAAACCTGACGATTGGGAACGATTCAATGCTCTGGGAGTGTCACAATATGGACAAATGACAGCAGGCTCTTATATGTATATCGGTCCGCAAGGTATTGTTCACGGAACAACCATTACCGTATTGAATGCTGCTCGTAAGCAAGAAGGCAGCAAGGATGCTTCTTTGGCTGGAAAATTGTTCGTTTCTGCCGGATTGGGCGGTATGTCGGGAGCTCAACCTAAAGCTGCTGTTATCGCAGGAGTGGTAGGTGTTGTCGCTGAAATCAACCCGAAAGCCGTTCAAAAACGCTATGAACAAGGTTGGGTGAACGAAGTGTTCACATCATTGGATGAATTGATGCCTCGTATTCGCAAGGCTGTTGCCGACAAGGAAGTGGTTTCTATTGCTTACCAAGGCAACGTGGTTGACTTGTGGGAACGTTTGGCTGACGAAGATATTAAAGTGGATTTGGGCTCTGACCAAACTTCATTGCACAATCCTTGGGCAGGCGGTTACTATCCAGCCGGACACAGTTTGGAAGAATCATTGGACTTGATGTCATCCAATCCTGCAAAATTCAAGGAAGAGGTGCAAGAATCTTTGCGCCGTCACGTGGCTGCCATCAATCGTTTGACAGCAAAAGGCATGTATTTCTTCGACTATGGCAATGCCTTCTTGTTGGAATCTTCTCGTGCAGGTGCCGATATCTTGAAAGCTGACGGTACATTCCGTTATCCTTCATACGTTCAAGATATCATGGGCCCGATGTTCTTTGATTATGGTTTCGGCCCGTTCCGTTGGGTATGTACGTCAGGCAAACCTGAAGACTTGGCATTGACCGACCAGTTGGCTGCCGAAGTGCTTGCCGACATGGCAAAAACAGCTCCTGAAGATATTTTGGGACAACTAAACGATAACTTACACTGGATTCGTGAAGCAGGGAAGAACCATTTGGTAGTCGGTTCACAAGCCAGAATCCTATATGCAGACTGCGAAGGCCGTACACGCATTGCTTTGGCATTCAATAAGGCTATCCGCGAAGGTAAATTGTCTGCTCCTGTGGTATTGGGTCGTGACCACCACGATGTATCGGGTACTGACTCTCCTTACCGTGAAACTTCGAACATTTATGACGGTTCTTCATTTACTGCTGATATGGCTGTGCAAAATGTTATTGGCGACTCTTTCCGCGGTGCTACTTGGGTATCTCTTCACAATGGCGGTGGCTGCGGTTGGGGAGAAGTAATTAACGGCGGTTTTGGTATGGTATTGGACGGTTCTGAACAAGCAGACCGCAATATTGCCATGATGCTTCACTGGGATGTGAACAACGGTATCACCCGTCGTAGCTGGGCTCGTAACAAGGGCGCTTACGATGCTATCCGCCGTGAAATGAAAAAAACTCTGGAATTGAAGGTGACCTTGCCTAATTTCGTAGATGATGAAATAATTAACTCGCTAAAATTTTAAAACTAATAGATAATGGAAATACATTATATCTCTCCGGAAAAAATCACTGTAACTCAACTCGCTGAAATTGTAGAAAACGGAGTGAAAATCGCCCTTAGTGACGAGGCAAAAAAACGTGTTGTGGATTGCCGTAACTATTTGGATAAAAAAATTGAAACTTCTGATGAACCTATCTATGGTATCACTACAGGTTTTGGTTCTTTGTGCAACGTTTCCATCGACCACGATTCATTATGCGACTTGCAACGCAACTTGGTGATGTCCCACTCTTGCGGATTGGGCGATGAAGTCCCGGAAGATATTGTCAAATATATGATATTCTTGAAGATTCAATCCCTTTGCTATGGTTATTCAGGAATAAGACTTGAAACTGTGGAGCGCTTGGTGGATTTCTTCAACTATGATATTACTCCTGTCGTTTATCAACAAGGTTCATTGGGGGCATCGGGCGACTTGGCTCCGTTGGCCAATATGTCATTGCCTTTGTTGGGTATGGGCGAAGTCCGTTTTAAGGGCGAACGCATCTCTGGCGAAGAATTGAACAAGCGCATGGGATGGGAACCTATCCGTCTGGCTTCAAAAGAAGGATTGGCGTTGTTGAATGGTACTCAATTTATGTCTGCTTATTCAGTTTGGAGCTTGATTCGCGCAAAACGTCTTTCTCGCTGGGCTGACTATATTGCGGCTATGAGTGTGGATGCTTACGACGGCAGAATCAGTCCGTTCTTGGCTCCTACTCATCAAATCCGTCCGCATCAAGGACAAATTGATACTGCAAAACGCATTTATGACTTGCTACAAGGCTCTGAAATCATTACCCGCTATAAGGAACATGTGCAAGACCCTTATTCTTTCCGTTGTGTGCCACAGGTTCATGGCGCAGTTAAGGATACTATTGACTATGTGGAAAAGGTAGTGACTACAGAAATCAACAGTGCTACTGACAACCCTGTTGTAGTGGCTGAAGAAGATATGGTCATTTCAGCCGGTAACTTCCATGGGGAACCATTGGCATTGGTCAATGACTTCTTGGGAATCGGTATCTCTGAATTGGCAAGCATTTCAGGACAACGTACTTATCAGTTGATTTCTGGTCGTCATGGATTGCCTGCATTCTTGGTAGCAAAACCGGGATTGAACAGCGGTTTCATGATACCTCAATATGCCGTTGCATCAGTAGTGAGCCAAAACAAACAATTGGCAACTCCTGCATCAGTCGATTCCATTGAATCTTCATTGGGTCAGGAAGACCATGTGAGCATGGGTGCTAACGCAGCTACAAAAACTGCACGCATCATCGAAAACTGTTACAAGGTATTGGGTATTGAATTGATGAATGCAGCCCAGGCTTTGGAATTCCGCCGTCCGTTGAAGAGCTCTCCTGAAATCGAGAAATTGTTCGACCTATATCGTGAACAAGTTGCTTTTGTCGATGTCGATAGAGTGCTTTATACTGAAATTGCAAAATCAATTAAATTCTTGAAAGAAAACAACTTTTAATCTTTTCTGAAGATGAAGCAAGTTTATAAAAATATCAAATCGCTGATGGGTGTGTACGATGCTCCCGTTGAGCGATTGAAGGGTTTGGAAATGGCCATTGTTCCAAGCATTGACAATGCTTTTCTCGTGGTGGAAGACGGCAAGATTGCCGATTTCGGAGAAATGGCACGCTTTGATGTTTCCAGCTATGGTGATGCTACGGTTTCCGATTTGTCGGGACAGTATGTTTTTCCTGCTTTTGCCGATTCGCACACCCATATTGTCTATGCAGGCAGTCGTGAACTCGAGTATGAGGATAAAATTCGGGGCTTGTCCTATGCGGAGATTGCCAAGCGTGGCGGTGGTATTTTGAATTCAGCTGATTTGCTTCGCCGTACTTCGGAAGATGATTTGTACGAAATGGCAATGGAACGTTTGATGCGTTGCGTGGAAGGGGGTACTGCCGCTATGGAAATCAAAAGTGGTTACGGACTTTCTACAGTCGATGAATTGAAAATGCTCCGTGTCATTCGCCGTATGAAGGAAAATGCACCGATTGTGGTCAAGAGTAATTTCTTGGCAGCTCATGCTTTTCCACGTGAATATCTGACTAATCATGATGGCTATGTTGATTTGATAGTCAATGAAATGATTCCGCAAGTGGCTGCCGAGGATTTGGCGGACTTTGTGGATGTGTTCTGCGACGAGGGTTTCTTTACTGTGCCACAGACTGAACGCATTTTGCGAGCAGGAGTGGAACACAGTATGCGACCGAAAATCCATGCTAACGAACTGGCTTTGTCGGGTGGTGTGCAGATTGGTGTAAAATACGGAGCTTTGTCGGTTGACCACTTGGAACATGTGGGCATCGATGAGCGTAACGCTTTGCGTGACAGCAAGACCATGGCTACCGTATTACCCGGGGCTGCCTTCTTCTTGGGCATGAACTATGCTCCGGCAAGAGAGATGATTAATGACGGATTGGCTGTGGCTGTGGCTTCGGACTATAATCCGGGATCATCACCGTCGGCAAGCATGAAATTTGTATTGTCGTTGGCATCTATCAAGATGCGTCTGCTTCCTGTTGAGGCTTTGAATGCCGCTACCGTGAACGGTGCGTGTGCCATGGGTCTGGCAGGAGAATACGGTCAAATCGTGAAAGGATTGAAAGCGAACTTTGTCATTACCAAACCGATGCCGTCGTATGCTTATTTCCCATACGCTTATACGGAAAATTTGATTGACAAGGTGGTTATCAATAAATAATATCTACCTACTATAGGGGATGGGGCAAATATAGATATTTGCCCCATCTTTTTGTTTTTAGTAGAATGTTTTATCTATAATGGAGGGCTGTTAACTTTACTAAACGGATTGATTCTGCTTGATATACCCTCTGTTAGGTATTTTTTTCGTTGAATGAAATGCTTTACTTTGTATGCGATAAAAACATATATGAGAAAATTCTACTATCTATAATGATGACATTGACTGTAAAGTCTTGCTGACAACAAATCGTCCGAAATAAAAAGTCTTCAAAAGAAAAGTGCTTTCTATGTTTATGGAACAGCAGTAGATATTCATATTATGTAATAAAAATCAAAAACTGTCTATATTTTCAATGTTGTCGGTCAGTTGGTTCAGACTGTTAA
This sequence comes from Muribaculaceae bacterium, assembly GCA_020026215.1. Lineage (GTDB taxonomy): Bacteria > Bacteroidota > Bacteroidia > Bacteroidales > Muribaculaceae > Limisoma. The sequence continues at coordinate 14,378 of JAHHQT010000004.1, read as the reverse complement.
TGTTGAAGAAGGCATAAAAATAGTGGAAATGCCACAAGGTTTTTATGTCGTAAAAGGAAGAAAGGTCGTAGTACTATGGTGTACAAACCTCAATGAATATTAAAGAAATTTGTGGTATTATGGGGGCGGGTTGTAGTGATACAGCCTGTCTTTTTTATATCTATACAATAAAAAAGGTCAGAAAAAATTCTGACCTTTTTGTATTTTTTGTGTTGGAGTTGAGGCTTAGTAGTCTCTGCGGCGAGATACGTTGTTGTAGATATAATCCTTCAACCCGAAAGTCTTGCGGATGCCTTCGCCTTTGATGCGGTGGTCCTTGGTGGTGACAATCAGTCGTTTGTGACGCTTTACAAAGTGATAGATAAATTCTTTCACGTTTTTCTGATTCTCTGTCAACGGTGTTTTGCAAACTGCGTGTCCTTCGTTTTCTACAATGTAGAAATAGTAGGGCGACTTTGCATTTTTCAGAGATTTTGCAATTGACATTGAGCCCCAAAGTCCGACCAAGTCACGGAAGTTAACCTTGTTGAACGGTACTCTGCCGTCGGCATCGCCATGGAACAACAAGAACGGACACGGTTTTTTGTTCCATTTCAAAGGGTGATTGTCGTAGATAGCTCCTGCGAATGACATGACTGCTGAATAGTTGAAGTTTTCGGGGAGTTTCTTCGATTTAATGCGACCGTTGCAGATATTGTATTCCGTTTGTAGGGCAGTGATGGCTCCTGCGCTTGAACCCGAAGCAATGATGCAACTGGTATCTACGCCCCAATCGTCTGCATGATCAAGTACGAATGCGGTGGCATCAATAAAATCATCGGAGGCTTTTTCAACGGCTTCGAACATGGCTTGTAGCATTCCCAATGAACTTTTGCCTTTTTCAGGGTCGATGTGTCGCAGGGTTTTGCGATAGTCGCAAATGATGGCGATGAAACCTTCGCGAGCCAGAAAATTCATAAACTCGATGTATTGCGGCTTGTTGCGGTGACCGCTCACAAAACCTCCCCCATAGGCGAATATCACTACCGGACGGTGGCGGTGCAGAATGTTTTCGGATTCATATTTATCGAGGTACAAAACAGTGCCATCTTTCATTGCAAAAGGGAAAGTGCTTTTTTTTATGTCAGACTTCGCCTTTGATGCAATGAAATAAGCTGTGCCAAGAGCCGCCAATGCAGCTGATGCTGTAAGTGCTACTTTGCCTCCTATATTCATACCCGATTTTTATAAGAGAACAAATATTGTTCGTGGAAAGTTTTCTATTGAGTAAGAATTTTCAATCCTTTTTCAGTCATTAGGAAGGTATGTTCCCATTGTGCTGATGGAAGTTCATCTTCCGTAACCACGGTCCAATCGTCGTCGGCATCGATGAATACTTTCCAAGTACCCATATTAATCATCGGTTCGATGGTGAATACCATACCCGGAACCAATAGCATACCTGTACCTTGACGGCCATAGTGTACTACATCTGGCTCTTCGTGGAATTCCAAACCTACGCCGTGTCCGCACAAGTCGCGAACAACAGAGAATCCGTTCTTTTTGGCGTGGCGTTCGATAGCGTGGCCGATGTCACCTACAAAGCAGTATGGTTTTGCCACTTTCATACCGATCTCCAAACATTCTTTGGCTACACGTACCAATTTTTCTTTTTGAGGAGTAGTTTTTCCGATGATGAACATACGTGATGCATCAGAGAAATAACCTTTATATATGGTAGAGACATCAACGTTGATGATGTCACCTTCCTGTAGAATTTCATCTTCAGAAGGAATGCCGTGACAAACTACTTCGTTGATTGAAGTACAAACGCTCTTTGGAAAACCTTCATAGTTAAGCGGGGCAGGGATTGCGTCGTGTCCTACAGTGAAATCGTAAACCAATTTGTCGATTTCTGCGGTACTCATACCGGCTTTGATTTTGCTTTCTACCAAGTCAAGTACGCCAGTGTTGATTTTACTACTTTCAATGATACCTGCGATTTGTTCCGGTGTTTTGATTAGTTTAGGGGTCGGGACAAGATGTCCTTGTTCTTCATAGAACATAATTTTTCGATCCATTTCAGTCAATTCCCTGTTTTTAGGAACGGGCCATCTTCTTCTATATAGTTTCATCTTTTTTGAGATATTAAGTTATGCAAATTTAAAGAAAAATGATGGAACACCGAATTAAAATTTAAAAAAGTTTGTTCTATGTGCGATTAGTGGCTATAAATATGCAATAATAAATAATAAACTTGATTTTTGTTTTTGTAATGGCGGTAATTATTATGTGGATTCAGTCCAAATAACGCATAAAATTGAGATTGTTAAATAGTAATATTAACCTATGTTAATGCGGTTTAAACGCGTTTTTTCAAGAATTATATTATGGAATATTCATAAATATATATTAACTTCGTGGCGAAATATTGTTGTTGTGTAATTGCGAACTTATGATTCGAGGTCTATTTTTGCCTAAAATAAACCCCAGTTTGGTTCTTCGCGATGCTTAGGCAGTGATTATTTTCAGAAAAACAAATTAGTGATTATTAATACCAATGTAAGACTAAATCAATTCTTAAATGAAGAGCTTTTGTTTACAAGTAAAAGGAAGGACGCTATTTGCATTGTTAATGGCAATGTTTGTAGCTTTACCAGCCTTTGCGCAACAGATAAGTGTACAAGGTACAGTTATCGATGAAACAGGCGAACCTATTATTGGCGCCAACGTTATTGCCAAGGGGTCAGGTGCAGGAACAGCCACCGACTTCGACGGTAAATTCCAAATTTCAGTATCAAAGAATGCTGAATTAGTAGTGTCTTATATCGGATACGAATCTCAAACCGTAGCCGTAAAAGGACAAACCAACCTCACCATCAAATTAAAAGAAAACAGTGTGGTTCTTGACGAAGTCGTAGCTATCGGTTACGGTACAATCAAGAAAGAAGATGCCACAGGTTCTGTGTCAATGTTGAAACCGGACGAAATCGAAGCCGGCTTGGCAACATCAGCACAAGATTTGTTGGTCGGTAAATCACCGGGTGTTGTCGTAACATCAGGCGGTGGTGACCCACAAGCAGGTGCAACAATCCGTATTCGTGGTGGTTCTTCATTGAACGCCAACAACGACCCGTTAATCGTTATCGACGGTGTGCCTATTGACAATACAGGCGTACAAGGTATGTCTAACCCATTGGCAATGGTCAGCCCGGACAACGTAGAATCAATGTCAGTATTGAAGGATGCTTCTGCAACTGCCATCTATGGTTCTCGTGCATCTAACGGTGTCATTATCATTACAACTAAAAAAGGTAAAGCAGGAAAACCTCAAATCAATTTCTCTGCAAATATGTATGTGAACAAGGCACGCAAGACTTGGGACGTTTTGGATGCTACAGAATACCGCGACATAATGTCAAACTTCTGGGGCGCTGAAAGCGAACCTGTCAAAGCTATGGGCAATGTTCAAGGCAGCACAGACTGGCAAAAAGAAGTGCTTCGTACATCAGTATCTCAAGACTACAACTTGAGTGTCGGTGGTACAGCAGGCATTCTTCCTTACCGTGTAGCTGTCAGCTATACTCAAAACAATGGTATCGCTAAAGAATCAAGCATGGACCGTGTAACAGCAGGTATCAACTTGACTCCAAAATTCTTTGACGATCATTTGAGCGTACAATTGAACGCTAAAGGTTATTATTTCCGTAATAATTTCTCAGACGGTGGTGGTGCCGTAGGTGCTGCAGTTGCAATGGACCCGACTCACCCTGTTTATGTTGACTATCCAATGGGCCCAGGTTCTGCCGAAGGTAAGAAGTTGTATGGTGGCTATTTCTCATGGTTGAATGGTGCTGCTTATAACATCAACTCAACTCAAAACCCGGTTTCAATCATCTACGACCGCGACAACTATGCTGACGTGTTCCGTTCAAACGGTAACTTGCAATTGGATTACGCTTTGCACTTCTTGCCTGAACTACACTTCAACTTGAACTTAGGTTACGACTGGTCACGTTCTAAAGAGTACAACACTATTTTTGAAAACACTCCGACAGCTTGGAAGAGCTATAGCCGTGACGGTGCTTCTGTTTCAAACTACACTTACCAATTGAAACAAAACACATTGTTGGATTTCTATGTTAACTATAAGAAAGATTTCGAAGAAATCAAATCTAACTTGGATGTAACAGTAGGTTATTCATGGCAAAACTTCAAGAACCGCGGTTGGAACAACAACGGTATCTATGAATCAATGGGTTATAGTGCTCCTGTATTCGACGGTAACAATTATATCCTTGCTTATGACCAATCTACAGAAGACAGAATCGGTAAAGTATTCGAAAACAAGAAAATCATTCCTTGGGTGAACGAATTGCAATTGCTTTCATTCTTCGGACGTTTGAACTATTCATTTGACGATACATATTTGTTGACATTCACTCTTCGTGACGATGCAACATCTCGTTTCCACAAAGATCACCGTTGGGGTCTATTCCCATCTTTGGCTTTGGCATGGAAAATCGACAAGATGGCATTCTTCGAAAATGCACGTGACGTGATGAACGAATTCAAATTGCGTGCCGGCTGGGGTGTGACAGGTCAACAAGATATAGGTAGCTATTTCCCTTATCTACCAGTTTACAACCAAGCTATCCAAGGTTCTTACTACCCAATGGTTGACGCACAAGGCAACATTACTTATGCTCCAACTCTTTATCCTGGTGGTTACAAAAACGATATCAAATGGGAAGAAACAACAACTTACAACGTAGGTGTGGATATGGGCTTCTTGAACAACCGCATCACTGCATCTCTTGACTGGTATCTACGTGAAACAGAAGACTTGCTTTGCTATGTAACTGTTCCTGTTGGTAGTGCAACAACAAACGAAATGAACATCAACGTTGGTACAATGCGTAACATCGGTGTTGAATTCGCTGTCAGCGCTCGTCCTGTTGTAACTAAAGACTTCACATGGACTATCGACTACAACTTGGCTTGGAATAAAAACGAAATTACTAAATTGAACAACTCTGCTGAAGCAGATGCTATGGTATTGGTCGGTGGTATCGCCGGTGGTACAAACAACAGAGTCCAAGCTCACAAAGTTGGATTCCCTGCTTACTCTTTCGCAATGTACGAACAAGTATATGACGCAGAAGGCAACCCAATCGAAGGTGAATTTGTTGACCAAAACGGTGACGGTCAAATCTCTGATAACGACCGCGTGGTTCGTTACCAAAAAGACCCGAAAGTGACTATGTCAATGAGCAATACATTCAACTACAAGAACTGGGATTTAGGTTTCGTTCTTCGTGCTAACTTCGGTGCACACGTATATAACAACGTATTGGCTTCAGGTAACGTCCTTAACAAGACATGGCAAAACGGTAACTTGAGAAACTTGGTTGACAATGAATTCTATTTCACTGGTACAACAGGTGCTAACCTATATATGAGTGACTACTATCTACGTAAGGGAGACTTCCTGCGTTGCGATAACATCACTTTGGGTTACACATGGGAAAACCTATTGAAAAACCATCTTCGCCTACGTCTTTACGGTGCGGTTCAAAACCCATTCGTAATTACAAAATACAATGGTCTTGATCCTGAAACATTCTCAGGTATTGACAATAATGTTTACCCACGTCCTACAACTTATACATTAGGATTGGTAGCAACATTCTAACCTTTAAATATTATTAAAAATGAAATCATTATCTAAAATATTTGCAGCCGTAGCAGTTGTGTTAGGTATGGGTTTGGGCGCTACATCTTGTATCAACGATCTTGACGTGGAACCTCAAGATTCAACTACGCTAACTTGGGCTGACGTACAAAAAAATCCGGACAAATACTTGCCGGAGGTATTCGCAAAATGCTATTCAGTACTTGCAGTTTCCGGTCAGAACGGTGAAGGTTCAGCCGACTTAGGCGGTATGGACGCAGGTAAGAGCTGTTATACTCGTGCCTTGTTCATCTTGAATGAAAAAACAACTGACGAATGTATGTGGATTTGGACTGAAGACGGTGTTGACAACTTGGTTCAAGGTAACTGGACTAACGGTCACGGTCTTATTTACGGTACTTATTCACGTCTATATGTAATCATCGCTATCTGTAACGACTTTATCCGTCAATTGAACAGCACAGGTGTTGATTTGACACACCCTACAGCTTACAATTGCGCAAAACAATATGCTTTGGAAGCTCGCGCTATCCGCGCTTTGGCTTACTGGAACGTAATTGATATGTACGGTAACGGTGGTTGGGTTGACGAAACTATGGCTTATGGTGATAATCCAAAACCTATCAAACGTCGCGAACTTTACGACAAAATCGTAAATGACTTGAAAGACATCATCGCTCAATGGCCTGCAGAAAACGCACAACCACAATATGGTCGTGTAGGTCTTGACGGTGTGAAGATGCTTCTTGCTAAAATGTACTTGAATGCAAAAGTTTACACAAACGGTGAAGTTGACGGTTATCAAGACTGTTTGACATTGTGTAAAGAAATTATCGCTAACCACGAAGGTGGCGGTTTCCAAGGTTCAGGTTTGGCTAACCACTATTTGGCTCTATTCTCCGCAGATAACGACCGTTATATGCCGGGTGGACGCGCAACTGCTGAAAATGAAATCCTTTGGGGTATTCCATACGAAGGAACATTTATCCAAGCATACGGTGGCTCTCGCTACATCATGGCAGCTTCTATGAGAACTGCAACTATGGAAAAAGACGGTTTCGTCATGAATCCTAACGACTATGGAATCAATGATCAATGGGGATGTATGCACGCTCGTAAGGAATTCTCTGACAAATTCATTGATGAAAACGATGTTCGTGATAACTTCTGGTGTAAAGAAGATGAAGGATTTACTAAAGCTAACGACCCGTATATGCAATTTAATGCAGGTTACGGTACAATCAAATTTACTAACCTTCGCACAAAAGAAGACGGTACTTTCTATATGAAAGAAGGCACTGATATCAATATTAAGAATATCGCTGATGAAAGCAAGGTTTACAGCAAAAACGTACATCCTGAAACTGACTTCCCAATCTTCCGTTTGGCAGACGTTTACTTGATGAAAGCTGAATGCTACGTATTGGGTGGTGTAGGTGACGAAGCTGAAGCTTTGGCAGCTGCTAACGTAGTTCGTGAACGTTCTGGTGCAACTCCTTGGAAATCATTGAACGCAAGCGTATTGCTTGACGAACGTGGCCGTGAACTTTACTGGGAAAACCAACGCCGTTCAGACTTGGTTCGCTATGGTAAATTTACAAGCGGATACAACTGGGCATGGAAAGGCGGAACACTTGAAGGTTCAGACATCTCTTCTCACTTGAACGTATTCCCTATTCCTGCAAACGTAATCTCAGCTCAACCTGAATTTGCAGCCATTCAAAATGCAGGTTATTAATCTTTAAAAAAGTGAATGCTATGAAATTAAAATCAATAATATTAGCTTTTGCCGGTCTCGCAATGTTTACTTCTTGTCAAACAGACGAACCGTCAAACATTTTAGCTGAGTATCAAAAGCCAACATCTTTTGTACTTAACAAACCTCAATTCTCAAATGGGGTATATGACTTGTTGAATGCAGGAACAGTTAACTTTACTTTCTCACAACCTAACTATGGCTATTCAGCAGTTTGTGACTACACTGTAGAAGTTTCTAAAGATGAAACATTCGAAGTAAAGAGCGCTATCTCTACTGTATATCATAAATGTAACATCGACGTTGATGCCAACGAATTTGCAATGGCTGTCTGCTCTGCTTACGGTTGGGTCTCTCAAAAAGAAATCGATGCTTATCTTTCAGAATCTGAAACAGGAACAGCTCCTGTTTATGTTAGAATCGTTTCTAAAATCTCTAATGAATTGATTAAAGAAAGCGAAATCGTTTCTAATTCAGTTTCTATCAATACTATTCCTTACTTCGCACTTCCTCCTGTTGAAATGCCAACTAAGATGTATATGATTGGTGGTTTCTGTGGTTGGGATTGGGCAAATGCTGCTCCAATGGTTCCTATCCATTCAAACATCGACAAATTCTGGTGCATCCGTTATGTAAAAGAAGGTGAAGGATTCAAATTCAATACAAATACAGCTTGGGACGGTGGTGAATTCGGTTTCGCTGGCACTACTTGCCAAACAACTGTTCCTGGTCTTGAATTCAAGGATGACGGCGGTAATATCGCAGTTTCTAAGGCTGGTTGGTATATCTTCGGTATTACTACTAAGATTGTAGGCCGTGATTACCAATACACTCTTGATGTATTCCCTGCAAACGTTTACGTATTTGGTCCTACAAATGGTAACATTTGGGAAGCAAAAGACGAATGGATGTTTACAGTTCCTGCTGACGGTACTGGCGACTTCGTTTCTCCTACATTAGTAGAATCTGGCGAACTTCGTCTATGTATCAATCCTAAGGACGCTACAGGCGGTCAATGGGCTGGCGACTGGTGGCACACTGAATTTATCTTCTTCGAAGGTAAGATCGCTTATCGTGGCGCAGGTAATGACCAAGAACGTGTTCAAGCTCAAAAAGGTCAAAAAGTTTATTTGAACTTTGTAACCGGTAAAGCAAGCGCAAAATAATAACCTTAAACGGCTTTAGTCGGGAGTTGGTCTCCGACTCCCGGTTGAAAGCCTTAAAAAGACATGAATAAAATGAAAAAATTAGGTATATTTTTATTATCAGCTCTCGCTTTCGGTTTTACCGCTTGCGATGACTATGATGAAGCAATTCCTCAATTCAATGCCCAAGCTCCTATCATGAGCGTTGAAGGTCTTGAAGTTGCAGAAGGTGCTGACATAGCTGCGGCTATGGATTTGAATACTTTTAAAGGCGATTCATTGGAATTGATTCGAACTGTGAAAGCAGAACTAAACGAAGGTACAAGCATTACATACATCGCTGAAATCGCTCTTGAAGAGAATTTCGTTGATGCTGCAAGTGTAGAATTGGGCAATGGTAAAATTGCTAAAGCTGCTTTGGACAATGTATTCCGTGCAAAATATGGCAAAACTCCTAATGCACACGATCTTTGGTTCCGTTTTGTTCCTTATATGACAGACGGTAACTCTAAGGTTAAATTGTCAAAGGATGTTTATTTGATGGCTAAAAAACAATCTGTCAAACCAGTTGATTTGGGTATTGTAATTGATCCTAAATACTACGTTATCGTTGATACTTGGTTTGGTGACGGTTGGGATAAATCAATGGTAGAATTGACTCACGAAGGTGATGTATTCGAAAATCCGTTGTTCAAAGGTACAGTAACTCTTCAAGCCGGAGCTATCCAATTTATGGGTTCTACAGGCGTAGAAGCTGCTTTGAAAGACATCAACACTGCATTCGACAATGTTTGGGGTCCTACAGACGAAAAAGCTATGCGCGGTGATTTGGTTAAAGGTACTAAAGCTACTGCTCTTTTGATTGAAGAAGAAGGTGACTACCAAATCACAATCGATATGCTTAACAATACATACGCTGTTGAAAAAGTTGTTCCAACTATGTACATGATTGGTGACTTCTGCGGATGGGATTGGGCTAAGGCTACTCAAATGGTTCCTGTAAATGGTAACCCTAAAGCTGAAGGCAAATACTGGTGTATGACTTACGTTGGCGAAAAGAAAGGTTTCAAATTCAACGTTGCAGCTGCTTGGAACGGAACTGAATTTGGTTTCGACGGTGCTGAAAAAGTTTCAAATGTTGAAGGTGTAAACTTCGTTAACGACGGTGGTAACTTGGCTGTTGACAAAGCAGGCTGGTATCTGTTCGGTATTGAAAAAGTATCTACTCCTGCTGGTACTTACAAATACACAGTTAATCTATTCCCTGCTAAGGTTTATGTATTCGGTGGATGTAACGGTGGTATCTGGAACAGAGACGAAAATTGGGTATTCTCAATTCCTACAACTGCTGACGGTGAATTCGTTTCTCCGGTATTGGCTAAAGAAGACGAACTTCGTCTATGCGTCAACCCTCTAAACCTTGATGGTTCTCAATGGGCTGGTGACTGGTGGAAGACTGAATTTATCTTCTTCGACGGCAAGATTGCTTACCGTGGTATCGGTGGTGACCAAGCTCGCGTTAGAGCTAAAGCTGACACTCAAGTTTACTTGAACTTCAGCAATGGTACTGCTTACATCAAATAATTTATTTCCACAAAATAGAAAAAACGTCGATTCCGATTGGAGTCGGCGTTTTTTTGTATCCAATCTGAATGTAAAAAATGGTATTTCTAATAAAAATTCCCGAAATATTGGTATTTAACCAATTAATTTGTATCTTGCATCAAATTACTTTTTATGGAAAATAGTGAAATTATAAATCGTATAAAATTCTTAATTAGCGAGTTAAGGTTAAAACAAAATTCCTTTGCCCGTAGGATAAATACCGATATTTCAAATTTTTCAAAGCATTTGAATGGCAAATTACCAATTGGAGACACTTTGATTAATCGAATTGTGGTCAATTTCGGTGTGTCAAAAACTTGGCTATTGACAGGGGAGGGCGTTCCTTTTCCTAAAACCGAAGTGCCTAAGCTGGTGGTTTCCAATCTGGATTCTTCAGAAAAAGGTTCGCCTGTCTATGATATTGACGTGACTGCCGGATGCGCTTCACGAGAGATGCTTTTTGCCGACGACCGCATTGTGGGTAATGTGGATGTTCCCGGAGTACCGTTGGACTGTAAGATTGTGCGTGTGAGCGGTGACAGTATGTCTCCTGTCATCAACAACGGTGACTATATTGCCGTACGCGAGATTCGTGATATGTCTGTGCTCTATTGGGGACAGATTTATGTGGTGCTTCTCGAGGACTATCGCATGGTGAAATATTTGCGCCGTCACAGCGATCCTGACAAATTGATTTTGAAAAGTGAGAATCCGCAATACGATGACATTGAACTCCAACGCTCGCAAGTGAGAGGATTGTTCTTTGTAACCAACATTATTCACATTGATACCCGAATGTAGTCAGAATTAAAATTATAAATATTTAAAATAAACCATTTATGAGATTTCTAACCATCATATTATTAGCATTGCTGCTTAATACCACAGCCTTTGCTGCGCAAAAAGCGGGGGAATTGCAGTCTAAACTTGAAAGCACGAATGTGGATTTGGCCACGCTGAAGGATTTGGCTGTGGACGGCGAAATGGATGCCCGTGACTTTAAGTTCATTGCCGACAAATTGCCGGCGTTGAGAACCTTGGATTTGGGTTCGGTAATTATCAAGGAATATTCTTCCTCAGAATCCTTGTTTGGTAATTATGTCTTTTTTCCTGCCGATGAATTGCCTTCGATGTGTTTTATGGGCAGTAAATTGACTAAAATTACTTTGCCAGCCTCTTTATTGACTGTAGGGGAAGGGGCTTTTGCCGCATCACAAGTGGAGACTATCAACCTGCCAGATAAAGTGGTTGAGGTGAAGGCGATGGCGTTCAATGCCATGCCGAATTTGAAACAGGTAACAGGCGGTATAGGTTTGCAACGCATCGGCGAATATGCGTTCGGGCATTGCAAAAACTTACAGACTGTATCTGATATGCCCGTTACTCACATTGCTCCTTATGCGTTTGTGGGTTGCGAGAGCTTGAAATCGTTCGCTTTCTTCTCTTCTTTGAGCCAGATTGGCGAATGTGCATTTAAGGGTGCTGGTTTGGCAAATATTGATTTAAGTCTCTGCAAGACTTTGAATGTCATCGGAGCTTGGGCGTTTGCAGATATGACAGCCATCGAAACTATCAAAATGCCTCACAACCTTATTACAATGGGCGAAGGTGCGTTTTGTTTCAATACAGTAAAGAACAAAGTGGAATTTCCTGCCACTTTGACTAAAATTAATGATTTGGCATTTGTTGGTACAGAGTTGGTCAACGATGAAATCATACCGCAAGGTGTGGATTCTATCGGTGATTTTGCTTTTTCTGACTGGAATAAGACCTTGTCAGTTATTATCCCTTCCTCTGTTAAGCATATCGGGGAACAGGTGTTCCGCAACTGGACTTCATTGGAGATGATTGATGCGCGGCCAATGACTCCGCCGACTTTGGGTGCTGATGTTTGGCATGGTGTGGAGAAAACAGCGGTCAATGTACGTGTGGATAATTCTGTCCAAAGCCTCTATGAATCGGCTGACCAATGGCGCGACTTCTTTTTAAGCGGTGTGGTAGAGTGGCCGACCGATGATTCTTTCCGTTTCAGCGTGAAAGAAGATATATTGAGCATTCAATCTTCAAATATAATTACGGACTATACCTTGTTTGATATTAGTGGTATTGTCCTTGCGGCAGACAGAACCAATGACAGACAGGTAGCGGTGGATTTGACCGATTTTAGCGGTAATTTGTTTGTGGTGCGTTGTGTATTGGAAAATAAAGAAGTTAAATATATAAAGATAGCTTGTAAATAAGTTCTATGGGCAAGAACAAACTAAAGAAATTCAGCGATATGGACACATTCCCGAATGTGTTCCAATACCCTTTTTCAGTGTTGCAAACCTCAGGTTTTCCGTTGAAAGGAAAATGGAATGAAGAATTTTTCCACAACGATCGTCCTATCATCCTTGAATTGGGATGTGGTAAGGGCGAATATGCCGTTGGCATGGCGCGCAGATTCCCGGAATGTAATTTTATCGGTGTGGATATTAAGGGTGCGCGTATGTGGACAGGTGCAAAACAATCCGTTGAAGATGGCATGAAGAATGTAGCATTTCTTCGTACCAACATCGAATTGATAGCCTCTTTCTTTGCTCCAGGTGAAGTGTCGGAAATTTGGATTACTTTCCCTGACCCACAAATGAAGAAGGTGAACAAACGCTTGACCTCTACTCGTTTCCTAAAACTCTACAAGGAGATTCTGAAACCAAACGGCTTGATTCACTTGAAGACCGACAGTCCTTTCCTATATGCCTATACCGATGCTATGGTGAAAGAGAACCAGTTTAATGTGGAAGTGAATACCGATGACTTGTATCATTCAGGTCTTGCAGATGATATTTTGGAAATTCGCACTTTCTATGAACAACAGTGGTTGGCTCGCGGTTTATCCATTAAGTATATCAAATGGCATTTGGATTTTGACAGGGAACTCGTTGAGCCGGACATTGATTTGGAATTTGATACTTACCGTAGTTTCTCACGTGGCTATCTCGAAACTGATCCGCAGTTTATCAACAAGAATGACAAATAAAAATTTACAAAATAAAATAATAATATAATGGAAAAAAGATTGTATCCGAGTTTGATTATGGACGCATTGAAAAACGTGCGTTACCCGGGAAACGGGAAAGATATTGTAGAAAACGAAATGGTGGAAGACGATATCCGTATTGACGGCATGTCTGTTTCTTTCTCTTTGATTTTTGACAAGTCAACTGACCCATTCGTGAAATCAGTGGTGAAAGCTGCTGAAACTGCCATCATCACTTATATTGGTGAAGATGTGGATATTAAAGACCATATTGCGGTTAAATTCCGTCAAAATATAGAAAAACCGACCAAATTGCTTCCGGGCGTAAAGAACATTATCGGCATTTCTTCCGGTAAGGGTGGTGTTGGTAAATCAACCGTAGCAAGTAACCTTGCTGTTGCACTTGCAGCTCAAGGCTATAAAGTAGGTTTGCTTGATGCTGATATCTTCGGTCCGTCAATGCCAAAGATGTTCAACGTGGAAGACGAACCTGTCTATATGGACGTAGTTGACGGTCGCAACTTGATTGCACCGATTGAAAAATACGGCGTTAAGTTGCTCTCTATCGGTTTTTTGGTAGAAAAGGATAGCGCAGTGCTATGGCGTGGCGGTATGGCGAGCAACGCCTTGAAACAGTTGATTGGTGAAGCTAACTGGGGCGACCTTGATTACTTCTTGATTGATATGCCTCCGGGAACCAGCGACATTCACTTGACATTGGTACAGACTTTGGCCATTACAGGTGCTATCGTTGTGACTACTCCGCAAGAAGTGGCATTGGCCGATGCTCGCAAGGGTATCAGCATGTTCCGTAGCGATAAGGTGAACGTTCCTGTTTTGGGTATCGTTGAAAATATGGCATGGTTCACTCCGTCGGAACACCCTGATGAAAAATACTATATCTTCGGTAACGGTGGCGGCAAACGTTTGGCTGAAGCCTTGAGCACTGAATTATTGGCACAAATTCCATTGGTCGCAGGTATTTGCGATGCAGGTGATGCTGGTTGTCCTGTTGCCTTGAAGAATACTGTTTCAGGTGATGCCTTCAACACATTGGCTCAGCGTGTGGTAGAAGTGACTCAACGCAGAAACGAACAACTTCCACCAACAAAGAAAGTGGAAACACACGCATAAATTTGAATTAATTAATAAGTGTGGGCAAAATAAATGCCTATAAGG